>LJOT01000030.1 GCA_001672075.1 Anabaena sp. CRKS33 | reverse complement strand
CAGATTAGCGATCGGGTAAATGCTGCTATTATTAAGGGAATGGAGTTAGAATCCATAAACCGTCCTCAAACTATACGGGAGTTTCGGCAGTTGTTAGGTCTGTCGGTTGAACCTGTAGCAAATATTTCCACACCAGGTTTGGTTGAACCTGTTGCGGATATTCCCACACCACCACCAGTTTATTATCCTCCCGTTCCGGTACAGCAAAGACAGCAGCAAAGTATCTCCAGACCTGAACGGAAAAGTTATTCTTCTTTCCTATCTAAGGTGAGACAAATTTTCACTCGTCAAAATTCGACTCCTCAATCTGTAAATAAACAGCTAAAATTAAAATCATCTTCTGGAATGGACTACAGAAAACTGCGTGACTTACTCGCGGCTAGGAAGTGGAAGGAAGCAGACAAGGAAACTTTACGAGTAATATTAGCAGTTGCACAGCGGGAACAGCAAGGTTGGCTGAATACTAGTAGTATTGATAATTTTTCCTGTGAAGACCTTCACATTATTGACCAGTTATGGGTAAAATATAGTAATGGTAAATTTGGGTTTTCTGTTCAAAGAAAGATTTATCAAGGTTTGGGTGGAACGAGAAACTACGACAAGAAAATTTGGGAAGCTTTTGGGGACAAGGTAGGTTGGAGAAGGGGAGGACAATGGTTCTACTACCAAGATATTACTTTTGATAACAAGACACAAAAGTTGCAGTTCGGAAACTTTCCTCGTATGTATAATAAAAAGTATATGTATATATTGGTATATATGTTGATCTTTTCTCGCGTTGAGACTTGTAAGTTGTAACAGAACCTATAATTATGCAGTTATAGCATAAAATTAAATTATAATCCCTAGTATTTGGGTAGATTGATCATTTTATATTTCATAATACCAAATATCTTCTTGTTTTAATATAATCCGGTGCTGAGAAAGTCTATTAATTAGTCCTTCCTGTTCTAACTGTCCCAATATACGAGTGATGGTTACACGAGTGGAATTGATCAGTATTGCTAAGTCTTCATGAGTTAAACGCATATCAATTAATCTTCCTGTTTGTACTTCTGAACCAAATTTTTTTGATAACCATGCTAATAATCGTATCAACATGGTTTCTACTTTTTTGTGACTGCGAATTACCATTAATTCTTCCGCTTTTTGAATGTGATCAAGCAAAGTATTTGTCAGTTGATTCCAATCATCTACAGGTACAATTTTCGCTTCTACTTTGCTTAAACACTCTATCTGATAAGGTTTCATTGTTGATAGCAGTTCCCCAACTAGATCCCCCGGACCCCATAATCCTAAAGCTACTGTCGTTCCATCTTCTAAATAAGTATAAGTCATGACAAATCCTGCTTCTATTTGCCATAAAGTATCCTTTTTACTTGGCAATAAAGATCGCCTGGTAAAATGTTGTTGGGTATTGTGAGTAGATGTTTGCGCTATATTTGTGTATAATGACATCAGTATCTATATTACTTTTCTCCGATACAGTAACCGTATTATAGATAGATCTGGTAATAAAAAGCTATTGTCTAGAAATTTATATTATTTTTATAATTTCTATTTAATTGTGCCGATTTCTCACCCGCGCAGGACTACCTGTAGGAATTGCAGCAATTAATTTTTGCGTGTATTCTTCTTTTGGTTCAAGGTAAATACTTTCAGATGTACCTGATTCTACAATTTTCCCTTGATTCATGACTAAAATGCGATCGCTCAAAAATTTCACTACACTTAAATCATGGGAAATAAAGATATAAGTGAGTTGAAAATCTGCTTGTAATTCTTTCAATAAGTTTAACACCTGCGCTTGTACAGAAACGTCTAAAGCTGAAACTGACTCATCACAAATAATAAACTTAGGGTTTAAAGCTAAAGCGCGGGCAATACAAACCCGTTGACGTTGACCACCAGAAAATTGATGAGGATATTTCTTCATATCATCTGCACTTAAACCCACCCTTTCCAAAAGTTCCACTACCCTAGCTTGTTGCTGTTGTTTTGACTTACCCACACCATGAATTAACAGGGGTTCTATAATCGTTTCCCCAATTTTGATCCGGGGGTTGAGGGAACTAAAGGGATTTTGGAAAATAATTTGCATTTCCCGTCGTAAGTGCTGCAAAGTTTTCCCCGTTGAGTGGGTAATATCTTGTCCATTAAAGAATATTTTACCACTCATGGGTTCGATTAGTCGCAGCAAGGTTCTACCCAAGGTAGTTTTACCACAACCCGATTCTCCCACCAATCCCAAGGTTTCTCCGGGAAAAACATCAAAGGAAACCCCATTTACAGCCTTATGGTAGCGTTTTGTTTCTCCAAATACTCCCCGCACAGGGAAACCTACCTCTAAGTTCTGCACTGTTAATAGCGGTTGTTTGGCACTAATAGTTGCCAGTCTTTCTTGAAATTCTTTATCAGTAATTTCCGCTGGCTTAACTGGTTCTTTAGCCTTAATTACAACCTCTCCTAATTCATTTTTGACTACACTCATGTAGTCAGAAACAGTTAAGAGTTTGCGGGGACGATGGTTAAGGCTGGGACGACAGGCTACAAGTCCTTTAGTATAAGGATGTTGGGGGTGATTAAAAATTTGTGTAGCAGGTTCATATTCGACTATTTTACCTTGATACATTACCGCTACTTGGTCAGTAATTTCCGAAATTAATCCCAAGTCATGACTAATAAAAATCATAGCCATATTGCGACTTTTTTGTAATTCAGACAACAAGTCTAGAATTGTTGCTTGTACAGTCACATCTAAAGCCGTAGTTGGTTCATCCGCAACTAACACAGAAGGGTTACAAGAAATTGCCATGGCAATCATGACCCGTTGTAGCTGCCCCCCTGATAATTGATGAGGGTAGCGATCTAGCATTGCTTCTTTATGTTGCTTTATTAATTGTGCTAATTTAAAACTGTCCAGTGCAGATAAATCATAATTAAGATACTGTTGTTGAATTTGTTCATCACTAGGTAAGAGTTTAACCTCTTGTAAACCAGCGATCGCAATTGCTTTGGCTTGAATTGCATTCACATTTTGATGACGCATAATTGCCTCTTGCAATTGAAACCCAATCGTATAAACTGGATTTAAAGAACTCATTGGTTCTTGAAAAATCATGGCAATATCACCACCTCGATAAAGCTGCATTTCTTGAGGTGGTAAAGCTAATAAATCCAGTGGTTGGCCATTGGTGGGAGAAAACCAAATTTCCCCCCCACTGACTTTACCAGGATATGACAATAAACCCATAATTGCTAAAGCTGTCACCGACTTTCCACTTCCCGACTCTCCCACTATACCTAGAGTCTCACCCTGATGTAACTGAAAGCTAATACCGTCTACGGCTTTCACTTTCCTGTGATCACTAATAAATTCAACTTGTAGATTACGAACCTCTAGCACTATTTCTTTCATATTATCAATTACCAAAGAATTTACAATTTCGTTAAAATATCGGATAATAAATATCCCGGCAGTTTAGATAAAGCTAAATTTTGTCCTTGAATGCCTAACTCATTATGGAAAGTCCGAATTATTTTAATAATGTGGTTGATGGTTATTTGATAGTTTTCTGTTTGTTTAGTAAATCCATTTAGGGCTTGTAAATGATTTTCTAAAGCAGCTTCTAAATGTCGAGAAAGCATTTTTTTATCTCCATCAAAACCCACATTGGTAACTAAATAATAATTAGCTATTGCCAAAGTATTATGTGTCAACCACAAATCAAAACTTAAATTTACATTAGTTAATGAGTGAGCAGTATTCACAGCTTCTTCATAAGAACTAATACATAACTTAATAAATTTTTGTTGATCTTCCTTTGTTGTTGTCTGCTGATTTGCTAGATGCCAGTAAGCGATACCGAGATTATTTTGAGTAGCAGCATAGCCCTGGGGTGAATTGGTTGATGTTCGATATTTTAGCACTTCAGTGTAGATCTGAATTGCTAATTGGAGATTTTCCGTGGGTTGTTCATATTGAGAAAGATTCCAATAAGCCGTACCAATGTTATTTTGAATCATCCCATATTTTAGGGGTTCATCTGTCGCTTCATAGTGAACTAGTGCTAACTTATAAGCGGCGATCGCTTTTTTGATATGTTCTACAGGGCGATTATACTGCCCTAAATGCCAGTAGGCTGTACCTAAGTTATTCTGACAAGCAGCATATCTTAAAGGTTCTATTTCCCACACTGGGTAACGAAGTGCTTCATGGTAAGCCATAACTGCCAAATTCCAGTTTTCCACTGGTTCAGAAAACCTGGCCAAATCACCATAAGCCGCTCCCAAGTTATTTTGGATACGAGCATAAGTTTCTGGTTGAGTATCACTCGTAATTAGCTTGAGTGCTAATTTATAAAAATCTATACCTTGCTGAATATAAATTTTCGCTTCTTCTGAATTATCACGGATGCGGTGTAACATCCAATAAAGTGTCCCCAAATCATTCAAAATATCTAGAATTTGTGGAGAACTTTCATCATAGGTAACCGCTTCCTGATAAGCGAGAATTGCTATCATTAAGTTTTGGAGAGTTGCTTGTCCTTGTTCAATACGCAAGCGATATAAATTACCCAGATTTTGATAAGCGATAGCAAAGCGCCCCCCAGGAATTGCTAACTCATTTCCCTTGGCATTTTCAATATGTAACTGCTCAATTTGCCATAAGATTTCCTGTGTTTGTCCGCTATCATCAGTACTTAGTGTGTCTTTAATTAATTCATGTAATTCCTGGTTAATATGAGATAAATATGGAAACCTTTGTTCATTAGTTATTTGAGAGGCTTGAGCAGGATATTTTCCAGGTATTTGTGTTGGTAAATTTTCCTTTTTAGTTGCAGATAAATCTGGTTGATTTGTTTGTTTTATCTCTCTAGAAATTTCCTTTTCATCAATAAATAAATTCTGCAAATTTTCCTGATCTAAAGCTAAGGAATCTGGCAAATTATCTGCATAAACTCTATTATCTACAGTTGGTGTCGGTTCTCCTGCAAATACAAATACACCAGTTCGACAATGCCAAAATTTGGGTGCTGATTGCTGAATTGCTAATAACCAAGGACGAGAAACCCAAAATAATAAACTGGATTCTAAAAAACTACTCGATTCCTCACTCGATAGATATGCTTCACTGAGTTTGAGATAATTCAAGAATAACCGTTGTACTGCTACTGGTTCTTTAGTCAGCATTTCTACCCCCACAATCTGAAATCCTGGGGTTGGTAAGGGACAGCCAGAATTATTTTTTGAACCTCCGACAATGGGGGGTGGATAATTAACTAACCATTGATTTATTTGCGCTATGGGATTGGGATCAGTGACATTTAATCGCCAAGTCACTAATCTTGGATAAGCTTGAGTGCTAAACTCTTCTCTATTCTTTTGCTGATAGAGGACATTTCCCACTGGATAAGCTAAGAGTGAATGTAACCGCGCTGCTATCTGATTTCTTAACTTTAAATCGTCACATATAGCAAATAGAATTTGTCTACGCAAACCCAAACTCAGGGACAGTTTTAAGCGTTGATAGACTTGCTGATTCTTAACGTTTTTTGTGTGTACAGTTTCATTCACACTTCTATGTATTTGGCTTTTAGCCCTGTTTTCTGTATACATTCCGACTGAATAAATTTATTTAATATTGATGTCACATATAACGATCTCAGTCTTTAACTCTCGTCTTAAATGTAGTCAACTAATCAGATACGGGTAATATGAATCCATCTTCAGGTCTAGAGTTCATAACTGAGATGTTTTCTCTTTCAGGATTAATTAAGGTTTTCCGGCTAGATCGAAGTTAAAAAAATATAATCATTATAGTTACTATGCTTCGTTCCATGCTAACAAAAAAATCAGGCTCTTTGTGAAAGCAAGAACCTGAGATCAGGAAAAGTTAAAATTTTTGACGCTCCCCGCCCTGTAGAGGGATGGGGTATTACAGCGTTTTCTGATAAAAGTTCTACAATCAACCGACATTGGAAACAGTAAAGGCCACAAAAACTACTCCTCCAACTAAAAGCGCCGCTGCAATTCCTAAGATAATATAATTACGCTTTTGAGCGTTCGTTGGCGGTTCGGCTTGATAAACCTTGGGTTCTTTGGGGAAGTTATTCAGACGGCCGCCTTCTTCCGTTGTATAGGGCATAAAGTTATTCCTTGTTATCTTCTTTTATTTAATGTTACACAAATTTGACGTTGACGTGATACTTGCAAGTGTTTTCTACCAAGACGGTTAATAGCTTCTTATAGCTTCATCAATTTTTTGATATTGCTGCTTTGTGCCTTTGGCTTTAAATTCAAAAACAATCATCTTTTATTCCCGATCCCGACCTGTTTTAAGTATAATATACTTTAGCGAATTAGTCAATACTTAATGGTAAAAATGAAACTACCCTCTCTCACGATTAAGCTGCGATATCCCTTGGAGGGTGTTTAATTTTTACCCGCCTTACATCCCCACCCTGTAGAGGGATGGGGTATTACGGCGTTTTCTGATAAAGGTAGATAAATAGTTAAATAAGTTATAAGTTAAATGATTGAAAATTTCTGAGTATCAAAGGATTTTCGATATTTGACCCACTAATAGACATCTGGAGGCAAAGATAAAGATTGTCGGGACAATTCATAAATTTCCCCTACCAGGTTTTTATGTGCCAGACATTTAATTTCCACCAGATGTCTAATATGACAGTAAAACCTAACCTTTAATTGGTGTACCGCAGGGATAAGTAGCCGTTTTTTCACTACTGTCCTGACTTACAGTTTGATTTTTAGCTATTAGATAATCCTTCCTCAATGTATCTAATAAAGCTTCTCGTTGATTATACAACCGCTTCAGTGACCGAGGTGGACATTGATTCAGGACATAAGCCGTCACTAAAGGCAAAGCAATTGTACTATCAGTATAACAAACAATGGCACTAGGTAATTCATCGGGGTCAATTTTCCCCCAACTCACAGCTTCAGCGGGAGTCGCCCCCGATAAACCACCAGTATCAGGACGTGCATCAGTGAACTGAACAAAGAAATCATGTCCCCGTTCTTCCAATCCTAACACTTCGTGTATTTGCGGTTGTGTTTGTAGTAAAAAGTTTTTAGGACTACCACCACCAATAATTACCGCCGCACTTGTGCCGTCATTTTCTCGCGCTCCATAAACAATTGCTGCGGTTTCATTGACATCAATAGCCGGATCTAATACCAATTTTGACCCTTCTAAAGCCAAAGCGGCGACATTCATACCGATAGAACTATCACCGGGAGAAGAGGTATAAATAGGTACGCTATATTCATAAGCCGTCGCCAATAAACAGGAATTTTTCACCCCCAATTGCTGTTCTATTTCCCACACACATTTACCCAACAAATGATGAAATTCCGCCGTTCCCATACGCTTTTGGAAAGGTTCGGCTTGGAGAACTTTACGGATAAAAGCGTCGGTTTCTAGCAGTACATCGTAACCAAAAATTATATCATAAATTCTGATTGTCCCTTCTTCGCGCAATTTGACATCATCTAAAAACGGACTACCAGCAAATAGTTCAAAACCCAAACCATAATGCATATCATGGTAAAGATTAGCACCTGTGCAAATCATCCAGTCAATAAAACCATTGCGAATTAGGGGCGCAAGGGCGGAAACCCCAAAACCTGCCGGTGTCATAGCCCCAGACAGGCTAACTCCGACAGTTACACCCTCTTGAAACACTTCCTTAGTCAGCAGTTGACAGGCTTCCCGCAACCGGGCTGAGTTGTAAGCGGTAAAATAGGTATCAATCAAGTCAACCACGCTAACATTGTTAGACATGGGTATAGGTGCAATTTTTTTACCTGGCTTTGTTGACATTTTTGGGAAATCCTGAATACTAAATATGCCGAATATAATGTTATCGTATTTGTACGGAAGTTCCTAAAATGTTATTTAGCGATATGAGTTAGGAACAATGCTTAATGGTATACTGAAGGATTGATGCAGTTTTGTATTTCTATTATTTGCTATTATTAAACATAACTAACTTGTTATTAATTATGGCACAAGCTTTAGTGAGTCTCTCTGAAGGAATTGTATCTGAACCAGCACCATTGGAATTTACCACTGATGGTGTCATCAGGATAGGCAAAACTCGTGTAACACTAGATACGGTAATTACTGTTTTTAAACAAGGAACAACAGCAGAAGAAATTGCTTACCGTTATCCATCTCTTAAACTTGCTGATATTTATGCTACCATTGCCTTTTACCTCAATCATCAACAAGAAGTGGAAGTGTATTTACAACAAAGACAGCAACAAGCACAGGAAATTCGTAAAATAAATGAGGCCAGATTTGATTCCCAAGGGTTGCGTGATAGATTGTTGGTGCGGAAAGCAGAACGGGAAGTATGTTGAAACTGCTTACTGACAAGAATTTTGATAATACTATTGTGAGGGGATTGTTGCGACGTAACCCAAATATTGATATTGTCAGAGCGACGCAGCGTTACCCTGCGAAAAACAAATGCGATCGCTCCTTTCAGTTTACAATAAAGTCATCCCAGAGGATTAAGTCAGAAACCGATGCCAACCCTCACAGATATTTCCACATTGATTGTTAACACACCAGGTACTTGTGGTAGTCGTCCGCGAATTGCTGATACTCGTATTACTGTTCAGTATATTATCAATGAAATTAAATCTGGTATGACTCCAGAAGAAATTATTGAAGATAAACCTTATTTGACAATTGCAGGTATTTACACGGTGTTGGCTTATTATTATGCTAATAAGGAATCACTAGATATTGAACCTACTCGATATCAAGAAGAATGTCAACGACTTGAAGCAGAATATAAAACAAATTATTCAGATCACTGCTAACAGAATTTATGTGATTTCTAGTCTATCATAACTAATGAATTTGTCAAAACACAAAAATTATACTTCATGCTCTTAGTCTTAACAGTTATTTATCAACAGGATTTATGAAAAGCGACACACCAGAAGAATTAAATCCAGATCAAGAAATTTCCCGTTTAATTGATGAGGTCATATCATCATCGCAAACTGATGAAAAATACCGTCAAAAAATGCAGCGACGGAAAGAAATTCAAGACCAAAGAATAGCTAAAGCCATACCGGAAAAAGGCTTAATTATTGTCAATACTGGTCATGGAAAAGGTAAAACTACTGCGGCTTTGGGAATGGTTTTAAGATCCCTGGGTCATGGACATAAAGTAGCCATAGTTCAATTCATTAAAGGTGCGTGGGAACCAGCAGAAAAACGCGCTTTTAGTCATTGGGAAAATCAGTTAGAATTTCACGCTATGGGGGAAGGTTTTACCTGGGAAACTCAAGATCGTGATCGAGATTTAGATAAAGCCGCTGCTGCTTGGGAAAAATCCCTAGAATTTATCAAAAATCCCGATTTTAAATTAGTGCTTTTAGATGAAATCAATATTGCTTTGAAAATGGGTTATTTACAAGTTGAACAAGTATTAGCAGGTTTAGCTCAAAAACCACCGGAAAAGCACGTAATTCTCACGGGAAGAGGCGCACCACCAGCATTAATTGAAAAGGCTGATTTAGTCACTGAAATGACCTTAATTAAACATCCTTTTAAGGATCAAGGTGTGAAGGCGCAAGCAGGAATTGAGTATTAAGAATTAATACGGTGATTTGTATTGGTGATAGATATTTGATGATTATAAATAATATATCTATTCTATCACCTATCTATCACCTATCTATAGGAATAATATTTGATTTTTGATAGCTTGCGTGGCGTAGCCATACAAGACTCAGTAGGTATCAATTCTGTCTTTCTTCCTGTTTTCCCTGTAACCTGTAACCTGTAACCTGTTCCCTGTAACCTGTAACCTGTAACCTGTAACCTGTAACCTGTAACCTGTCACCTGTAACCTATTCCCTATTCCCTGTTCCCTGTTCCCTGTTCCCTGTTCCCTGTCACCTGTAACCTGTAACCTGTAACCTGTAACCTGTAACCTGTAACCTGTAACCTGTAACCTGTAACCTGTAACCTGTCACCTATTCCCTATTCCCTGTTCCCTGTTCCCTGTTCCCTGTTCCCTGTCACCTGTCACCTGTCACCTGTCACCTGTCACCTGTCACCTGTTCCCTGTTCCCTGTTCCCTGACCACACAAGTAAATTCACAGAATCAAACCGGATTCCTATATCACCGAGTTATTAATTACCTGAAACCATCGCTTCCCTGTTGACATATCTGTAAAATTTTCCTATCATTAGAACTTACAGAACTCAACTGATGATAGTCTTCTAAAGTTACTGAATAAGGATAAGTTGTGAACTCATTTTCATTAATTTTAGGGATTGTACTTGTTGTGGCTACCTCTATTGTCCCGACTTCCCCAGGTAAAGTTCTTACCATCATAGCTAATTTTCCTGACTTAGCTAAACTACCCTGAAAACAAGTAAATTCAGATTGGGGAAAATACAAAGCACCAATGATTTGATTTTGGCGTTTTTGAAAAACAATGTAACCCTCTTCTGATTTTCCATACAGATAAATACCATCTTGTTCTGGAAATTGGAGTTTTTCTTTTCTCCCTGATTTTATTGTATTTGTGGATAATTTCGTCGTATTTTTCGTCAGTTGATCAGGAGATAATTTATAGGAATTAGCAGAATTATAAACTTGAGATTTTTCGACTTTATCCTGTTTATCCTGTTTTATTTCTCCAAGTTGTGATCTAATCGAATATCCAGAATTAATCTCATTTTGATGATTATGTGATATATAATTAGTAGACAAAGCTGCTGGTGATAGTAGTTTTTGATGTTGTTGACTAGAATAAACAATACCTAAAACACCAACGGAAATAATCAAGCCAGTCAGGGGAAATTTTAATTGGCTGGAAGTAATGAGTTTGGAAATATAATTAAGCATACGATTTCTCCTGTAACAAACTTAACCGTTGTTTTTTGGCTTCTTGAAATAATAACTAAATACTAATGATTAAAGATTCCCTCAAAAGTTTCATCTATATATTTTGACTTTAAATCATCAAAAAATCGCTATTTATGGAATTTTCGGGAATTATCTCAGATCATCATTATTTAATGAATTTACGCTTATCTTCATTAATTCATCCACTGGGGGGATGTAAAATTGAGATTTGAGACTTTTTTACTTTCTCATTGTCATTGTCTATTTTTCGGTGATCAATAATACCCTTTATTTTTTTATGAGCATTTGAGAACAAATTATCAAACATCTTGTTATCAAACCTTCTTCATTCCTGAACTTCTTGATACAGACAAGGACTAATTCACAAATTTCCCACAATACAAAAAAAATTACCCCCTGGGTTCAGGAGGCGTATATCCAATTGAGATCATTTAAAACACCCTCGTGCGCGTTCATATTTCTAACTAGCAACGTATTCCTTAACATTAGCGCGGCGACGACGTAAATGTGCGAGAGCTTGATGCTCCAATTGACGAACTCGTTCCCGACTGAGATTTAATCGTTCTCCAACTTTCGCTAAAGACATTTCATTTCCGTCTTCTAAGCCAAAGCGTAAGGCTACAACTTGACGCTGTTGGGGTGTGAGTTCAGCCAGCAGGTTATTCAAGTCCTGACGGAGAAATTCCTGGGTGGTATAATACTCAGGGGAAGGACCATCATCTTCCAACATTTCTTGTAACTCAGTATCTTGGTTATCACCAACACGCACATCTAAAGAAACTGGTTGACGGGCCATATTCAGATATTCACGAATTTGAGCGGGTTCTAACTCCAATTCTTGAGCAATTTCCACTGGTGTGGGCGACCTTCCTAGCTTTTGCGCCAATTCCCGCTGCACTTTTTTAATTTTGTTCAATTTCTCGGTAATATGGATTGGTAAGCGGATAGTCCGACCTTGTTGGGCGATCGCCCTGGTAATTGCTTGACGAATCCACCAGTAAGCATAGGTTGAGAACTTATAACCTCGGGTAGGATCAAATTTTTCTACACCTCGTTCTAACCCCAAAGTCCCTTCCTGAATTAAATCCAGAAATTCCATATTTCGCTTTTGATATTTTTTCGCAATAGCTACAACCAAGCGCAAATTGGCTTCAATCATTTTTTGCTTGGCTCGTCTACCTTGAACCATGAGATGATTTAATTCTGTTTCTGAATGGTGAACATGAGCAGCCCATTCTGCTAAACTAGGTTCATGATCAATTTCTTTGCGTAAAGCTTCCTTAGCCTCTAGTATTACCATCATTTGCTGTACTTGCTTACCATAGACAATTTCCTGTTCACGGCTTAACAAAGGTACACGGCCAATTTCCCGCAGATAGGTCCGTACCATATCAGCCGTAAATTTAGCATTGATATTTTCTGTATTATTTTTAACGGTGGACATTGTTGCTTTTATCCTCTACTTTTTAAACATAATCAATATTTTTTTCAACAAAGCTAATTCCGGTAATTTCTAAGCTGACAATTTGACAATATGTGTTACTGCTTATGGAAAGTTACCATTATTCACTACATTGATCAAGATATTACCAGGGCGTTACTATTGTACGTAAGATTATAGATATTCCCACCTCCCCTGAATTTTGGACTCTTAACAACAGATTTGGCCGGTTTCAAAAATTCTGCTTTTTTTATCTAGTATTTGTCTGAAAAAACAGAATCAGTATGTGTCTACTTTCGTATCATATTTCTACCAAGAGCGTCAATGGTAAAGTTCCCAAATAGTCAATTTTGCACTTATTTTCAGTCAAAATATTGATGATAACTTTACCTTAACTTTCAAAAATTGTGTGGTCTATCCATGGTGACGCAAAAACCTCCCCTCAAGTTGCTTTCAAGTGGCCGGATAACCGAACTTGATTTATTTAGATTATGGAGGAATTTTATGAAGTTATGCGTTGTCCGTGGTCTTTTGTTAATTTAACACTAAAAGCCTAAGTCTGCTTTAGCTAATTCAGCAGCGGTGAATACTTCTTCATCTGACTTTTCTTCCCAAGCCACATCCCCAATTTCAGCGTAAAATGTGGTATCATAGGGACGGGTACGCACAACCACTGGCATAGGAACAGCGTGACCTAAAATTAAAGCCTGTTGTTTAGAGTCTAACTTAGCTAAGACTGAACGTAAACCCCCCCCACCGGATACACCCGTAAAAATAGCATCAATATCTTTCTCATCATTGAGCAAAGCCGTAATGCGAGTACCTATCTGGGACATAACTTCATTATCTATCCCTGATGGACGTTGATCAACTACCAAAAGTGTGACAAAATACTTCCGCAGTTCTCTAGCAATAGTTCCAAAAATCGTACTTTGGACAACTCCTGGGTCAAGAAAGCGGTGTGCTTCCTCTATTGTAATCATTAATGGTGTCGGCCGATCTAAAGGATTTTTACTTTGGAGAAATTTATCAGCTTTTTTGACATAATGCTCATGTATCCGTCTAGTGATCATATTTGTCACTAACATATATGAAAGCATATTTGACTGCGAACCAAATTCAATAACTACGTTTTTTCCCGCTTCTAAAGATTGAACTATATTTTTAACATAATTTTGTGGACAAGCACTACGCATATACTTTAAACTATCTAAACGTAATAGTTTACGCTGTAACGACATAATTGAGCCTTTGTGTCCTCTTTTTTCTTCACAAAACATCTCAATATCTTCATTACTCATATTCAGTAATTGAATAATCCAAGATTTACCCAACTCGCTAAATAGAATATTAGCATTATCCAAAGCCGCTTCTGAGAGTCCTAACTCACGATTACATAATTTAATATCTTCAACTTCTACCTGTTCATAACTAAGGTAGAGTTCTTGAGCGTCCCTAACACCTCGGCGTTTAGTCGAGTCTGGATCAAGGGTGTAAACTTCGACTTTTCCGGGAAATAACTGTTTTAAACCCTTTACAGTATTAACGTTTTTCCCTTCTGCGACTGCTTCCCAACCATATTCCGAGTGCATATCAAAAATCAAATTAACAGCCGCATTTTTACGAATCACTCCAGCTAAAATTAAACGGGTGAGAAAAGATTTACCAGTACCAGATTTACCAAAAATACCATTACTCCGTTCCACAAAGCGATTCAAATCAATACAAATCGGCACGTCCATATCTAATGGTTTACCGATAGAAAAGTTTTTACGTTGAGGATCATCTTCCCAACCAAATACCTTACGAAAGTCGTCTTCGGTTGCTTCGTAAACTTGGCTAAAGTGACTAGGAATAGTTTTAACAGGTAATAATTCCATCGTCGTACTGGTTTGGGGTTGAAAGGATGCTAAACCCGTAGAAGATGGTATAAAAGAATTAGGGGATTTACCATTGGTAGAAAAAACAGGTTCTTGAGATTCCGGGGTAAACATCAACATTGGTGCGAGGTTGATCATTCCATAAGTACCGCTACCGGCTAATACCTCGCGCAAAAAACTATCTTCCCAATTGGGAGGACTAGCAATAATGCGGTCATTTGCAGTTCCTAAAGATACATCTGTTAGGAGACAGAAAAAACGAGAGCGTACCCCCTCTACCACGAGAAATTTACCTACCCGCATATCTTCTACGGAGATATCTGGGTGTAATCTGACTTCTAACCCTCCGGTCAGAGAACCTTCAATAACTGAACCTAATGGCTGTCCCCAATTCATGTTAATTTTATTACTTATCCGTTGTCAGTTGTCACTTGTTCGTTGTCAGGGAACAGGGAATAGGGGAAAAGATGATTACCAATTACCAATTCCTTACTTAATCAATGTTAATGTTTGTAGGTGCATTTCCCACCGGTGGTGTAATTCCTGGTAATGGTTTTCTAAATTGTGAGTAAATGCGATCGCGCCAAGCGAAAAATGCTTCATAATCGGGATTATCAGCTATAGTAGACAACCCCTTCCCTCTGAGAGATACTGGTAAATCTAAGTAAGCACCTTCAGGAAACTTTAAAAGCATTGACAAACTAGCGACTGCTAAATCTGCTAAAGTTGGCTCATCACCTGTTAAATAGGGACTATCGGCCAATAATTGGGTAATAATTTCCAAATCTTGCTTTAAGCCAATAATAGCCGCATTTACCGCATCCGTTGTCAAACCCACCCCAAAACCTAGTACAGACAGAAAATCACCGGGAACACCTTCGACAAAATTTCTGAGAATATCTGGGGTTGAAACTGGTAACAAGGCTTTACGGAAATTTTGGTCTTGACTAATAGCTGCAAAAAGTGCCTTTCTCCCCTTCACACCCATTGACTCATCTGCCCAATCCTCCAACAATAAAGTCAAAGCCCGTTTTTTGGGTTCTGTCGGTATTAGCGGACTATCTGGGTATGTTGAGTCTAAATACTTAGCGATTTCCGTAGAATCGAAAATATATCTATTACCATCTTTTAACACTGGTACTTGTTTTTGTCCAGTCAGTCTAAATAATTCCAGTTGTCCAATTCCCGGTGCAACTTCGATTTTGCGGTACTCTAACCCTTTATAATCAAGGATGAGACGGACTTTTTCGGAAAATTGAGATAGTTCCCACTGATATAGTTCTAGCATACCGTATATTTTCCAACTCGTTTGGTTATCAACTTGATAATTATATCTGGAGTTTTGAGAATTTTTCCTATTAATTAATCTTTTTTTGCTTGATTTGCTGTCACTAAAGTTGAAATATATTCATATTTTTCTGTGAACAGCTACTGCTAATTATATCATATCTTCTTGATTAATGAGATACTTTTCTGGAAAATACCCTGCAATTGCAAATCCTTCAATTACAAATACAGGAATTACCCAACTGGCATCATACATCAGATATTAGTTAGAACTTTAGTCCTCTCTTTGAGATGCTATAGCAAAATAGACCAGGACTAAAGCCCTGACTACAAACAAAATATTATTTTTATAATATTTTGTTTGTGACACCTGCGTAAGTCCTCAACAAGATTATTTTATATTTTCTAGTTGGCAAAATATTATAAGTCTTGATATAACTTGTAAGCAGTCAAGACAAAAAAAATTTATGAAGAGTAATTACGGCAAATTCGGCAAATTCAGTAAATTAGGTAAATTCAAATTATTAGCATTAGGGAAAATCATCGGTATCATGGGATTAACCAGTGCTAGTCTTTTGATGAGTATAGCATCTCAAGCACAAGAAGTACGCAATCCCAAACCAAGTATTTTCAACGAACCGCTTTATAACCGTGGTAAACAACCAAGTGTTACCACACCTGTCATAACACCCACCCAACCAGCAACAGAAATTCCCACTGTTAAACCCACCCCAACAACACCTATAACAGAAATCAAAGAAACCAGGAACTTAATAGTGTTAGCGAACGCCAATGGCTCATTTAAAACCCTCATTAAAGCCTTAACAGCAGCGGGACTCACTGACACTTTACAAGGAGATGGTCCTTTTACTATTTTTGCTCCTACAGATGCAGCATTTGCGAAACTACCACAAGATGCAGTACGAGATTTGTTAAAGCCAGAAAATAAACAAATATTGCGACAGGTTTTAACCTATCACGTAGTATCCGGTAAGGTACTCTCCAGTGATTTGAAATCTGGAGACTTGAAGAGCTTACAAGGAGATCCTATTACTGTTAAAGTTGATCGTAATGGAGTAGAAGTAAATGACGCAAAAGTAACTAAAGCAGATATTCAAGGTAGCAACGGTGTTATTCATCAAATTGATAATTTGATTCTCCCTCCCAGTATATAAGTAGGTTGGCGTTAAAAATTGTCGTGATGACAAGGGAACTCTTAACTCTTAACAGGGAAGAGGTTTTGGGCAACTTTACTTTTCGTTACTTATGTCGGTTTTTTCCGTTCACCTACTTAGATTTTTTGGTATTTAATTTGTGAAAATATCAAGGTTAAAATTGCCAATTGATCTAAAAAAGAGAGGATTTTACTTAACAGCAAAACCCAGGTTAAATATTATATATAATATCTAACCTGGGTTGTTTCAAAACCTAGTAATCAGACTAACGAGATTTAGCGGTAGATTTTACTTCAGGTGTTTTTACTTCTTGAAGTAACTGCATTATCAATTGATCAAGCTTTTGCGCTACCTGTTCTTCTTGGTGTAGATTTTGTTCCAATAATTCGACAACTTGGTTTTGTCCCATTTGTTCGGCAACTTTAATCAAACGACGATAACAAGCAATTTCCATTTGTTCAATCTTACTATGCCATTCTGCCATTCCTAAGTCTACAATTTTGGGATTATCTGCTGCTAAAAGTGTAAATTTCTGAGATTCACTAATTAAACCAGACGCAACATCACAGGTAATTCTTTGTGGTTTTTCTCCTAAAATATTTAACACTTGTTCTAAGTTTTTAATGTGCTGTTCAGTTTCTTGAAGATGTGGCTCAATTACCGTCTTTAACTTATTATTTTGACAACATTGCCACATCATTTGCTGGGCTTCTAAAAAGCGATTTTCCGCATCAAATATGGTGTTTATCTCATAGATAAACTTCTGTTGCAAATTGGTGATTTTGTTTGTAATTGGACGCTCGCTAAGTTGAACCATGATTATTATCCTCGTGATATGAAACTGCATTTAGCAGCCGTTTTATTAACTTTAGTTCCACTTTGATTTATTCTCTTCTGACTAAAGACACAGTATTAGGTCTGAAATACCATTTGTTATTTAAATGATCAGATCAGACTTGGGGAATAGGACTATAATAGGACTATAATTTGTGTGATTAATTTGACTATTATTCATCAAGTTTTGCAGATATTACCATTTTATACAATACAAACTAGACCGGAAAAATAAGTTTAATTACTTAAATTATCCAAATCACCAAAATCACGGTTTAGACTTCCTCAATTGCGTTAAAGTAAAGATAAATTAAGAAAATGCTGTCAAAGAAATGGCTACTCTCGGTTTAGAATTAATTTCAACTCAATTAGAAAGTCCCAACTTGCGCGATCGCATGATAGCTCTTGCTAGTTTACGTGATGTATCCGCTGATGATGCTGTACCTTTAATTAAAAAGGTTTTAGATGATGATTCCCTGCAAATGCGTTCCATGGCCATTTTTGCTCTAGGTATCAAAAAAACACCAGAGTGTTATTCTATCCTAGTGAAAATTCTGGAAACAGATCCAGATTATGGTATCCGTGCTGATGCGGCTGGAGCTTTAGGATATCTTGAAGATAATCGAGCCGTGGAAGCCTTATCAAGGGCATTTTATGAAGATACAGATTGGCTAGTAAGGTTTAGTGCAGCTGTAGCTTTAGGTAATATTAAAGACCCCCGCGCCCATGATATTCTTATTCAAGCCTTAAATAGTCAAGAAATAGTAATTCAACAAGCTGCTATTTCTGCGTTGGGAGAAATCCGAGATATAGATTCCGTAACACATATTCTCCGTTTTGCTCAATCAGAAGATTGGTTAGTGCGTCAACGTCTTGCTGAAGCTTTAGGAAATTTACCCACACCTCAAAGTGTCTCAGCTTTAAAATATCTAGCAAAAGATAGTCATAACAACGTTGCTGAAGCGGCCAGAATTTCTCTGCAACAACTTGAGAAAACCAACAACCTCAGTTGAAATTAAAGTCTCTTCCTAGTTTTTAATAATAAAAGAGACTGTTAAAATTATGATGCAGGGTAACTTTATTTATGAACGTTGAAGAATTTTTTGAATTAAGTGCTGGAAAATGGTTTTCTCACCGTACCAGTCACCATTTAGCGTTTAAGCAGTCAGAAGACGGTAAATCAGACATCCTGATTGAGATGTTAGCCGCTGATCATCCCGAAGTGATCAAATTGTGTCAACAGTATGAAATTGAGCCGCATACAGCCACCTGTGGGGCCCGTGTCACCTGGAATGGGACAATGGAATGGGACGAAGAAAAACATGAGGGTTCGACGGTTTTAGCTACAGTTCCCAATGCAGATAATCCAAATGAAGGTAAATTACTGCGAGAAATGGGTTATGCGGAAAAAGCCCCCGTCGCTGGTAGCTATAAAATCGGTGATGATGGTGCTTTGACACTGATTACCGAATATGAAACTATGTGGTCTGAAGAAAGACTATGGTTTGCTAGTCCTAACTTGCGGATGCGAGTAAGTGTATTAAAGCGGTTTGGTGGTTTTAGTATGGCTTCCTTCACTTCTGAAATCCGCATGGGTAGTACGGATGCTTCTAAAAAAGCTACAGAAGCCGCTAATTCGCTAAAATCCTAAACTACAATATCGAGGCGGGTAATGGGTAATTGGTAATGGGTAATTGCCTTTTGCCTTTTGCCTTTTGATACTTTACGTTTAATTTTTATTAAATCTGCAATAAATTAGCCAAGAATTGGGGTAATGGTAATACAATCAACAACAATAAAGCCATTGACATTAATCCCATAAAATCCCGTTTATTATCTAACTCAGTAACATCATTTAAAGCAGGTTCATCAGTTAAGGGAATGAATAATAAAATAATTGCCCACAATAAAAATTCCTCTCTAATAAACGAAAGCATTAGTAATAATAATCTGGCAATTTGACCAATAATCACAGCAGTACGTTGTCCAAACATAGCATGAACAATGTGACCCCCATCTAATTGTCCGACCGGCATTAAATTTAAAGCTGTGACAATTAATCCTAAAAAACCTGCTACTGCAACTGGATGTAAATCAATAGCTGATTTTACAGTTAATTCACTTCCTAAAGCTAATTTGGAGAGTAAAGCTAATAAAATCGAATATTTAGGATTAAGTGCATTGGGGTTTAACATTCCGGTTCTTTCCGGTAAAGCTACTATTTCTGAATTAGCTAAACCCCAGATTAATAAAGGTACAGTTACAATAAATCCTGCTAAAGGTCCAGCAATACTCACATCAAATAAAGCCTTACGGTGAGGTATGGGACTTCGCATGGTGATAAAAGCACCGAATGTTCCCAAGAAAAAAGGTACAGGAATAAAATAAGGTAATGTAGCGCGAATTTTATAGAATCTCGCTGTTAAATAATGTCCTAATTCATGAGTAGCTAAAATCGTCATTAAACCTAAAGCATAAGGTAAACCCTGAAAAAATAATGTGAAATCAGATTCTAGTTGTGCGACTTGAAAACCCGCAATTTTCAAACCGACAAAGGTGGTACTAACCAAGGTTGCTATTAACAATACCAATGCTAACCCCGGTTGAGTAATGTTTTCTGCATCTCGTTGGTTATTTTGTTTAGCAGCTTGAGAATTAGGAACTAAAACAAAAAATGGTTTATCATTTACTCCTTCTTGAAATATAACTAAAAAGCGATCGCCAAATTCTTTTTCAATATTAGCCTTAATTTCTTCGTAAGCAGCACTAGCGATAGTTCGCAACTGTCCTCGACAAATAATCGCTTGGGGACGATATTCGATTTTTTGAATAAAATATACAGACCAGGGAAAACAACTTCGCAGTTGTGCTTCTTCTGCTAAGTCAATAGGACGAACTGGTGGTGTTTCTATGGTAGAATTACGGGAATTATTGAGAGAATTATTATTTGGTTGTTCTTGATTTTCTTGAGATTGATTTTCTCGATTTACAGGTAATTGTCTCCCCGAATTAAACAATACCCAATACAATAATAAACAAATCACTGAAACCGAAATAATTAGTGCTGAAGGGGGTGCTTGTTTAATACCATATATCAGACTCCAAGCAGTAGATATAAATGCTGGTGTCATTAAAACTAGCCACAATAACCACACTGGTGTTCTTGTAGCTCTTGCGACACTGTACTGCATTAGTAAATAAGTTAATAACCCCAGAACGACGAAGAACCAAAATGTCATATTATTTACACTATAATTAGATAGAATACCTTACCTGTAATTTCTATTAAAGATTTTGATGCTTAATTGAACAGCAAAAAGCTTATTTATTCCCCTTAACCGTCACCAATCTTACTGATCAATTTACTCTCAATGTCACAACACAAATAATTTAAACACTAGACTATTCTCCAGCGTCTTCTTATTTCATACTATCGTAAATTTGACAGTATTTGATCTTTTGGATTATTTTCTGGATTATTTTTGGGAGAGCATTTATTTGCTAAACTCCCACCTAATTAGTTTCAACCAAAACTGAAAAAAATTATACAATAATTATAATTTTCACGAAACACTGAATATTTTGCTTTGTCAACATCCTTTTCCCTTTACCCTGTCTCTAAACACTTATTGACAAATTTCCCTAAGTGTGCTGGTAAAGTTGGGATAAGATATAGCCGCTGCTTCAGCACGATAAATAGTAGTTTTACCAGTAGCATTGAGAGCAGCTATACTCAAACTCATGGCAATACGATGATCTGTATGGCTATCTACTTGAGTACCTATTAAGGGAGTACCACCAGTAATTTCCATACCATCAGGTAACTCAGTAACTTTTGCACCCATTTTATTGAGTTGTTGTGCCATCACAGTAATGCGATCGCTCTCTTTAACTCGTAACTCCTCCGCATCTCTAATAATGGTTGTTCCTTGGGCAAAAACCGCTGCCACTGCTAAAATCGGAATTTCATCAATTAATCTGGGAATAATATCACCAGCAATGGTACAGCTTTTTAAACCACCGGAACGGACGCGGATATCAGCTACCGGTTCTCCTGCGACTTCTCGCTGATTTTCTAGTTGAATATCTGCTCCCATAAGTTCCAAGGCTTCTAAAATACCGGTGCGGGTGGGATTCACACCGACATTTTCCACTACCAGATTTGAACCAGGAACTATCGCACCCGCAACTAACCAAAAAGCCGCTGAACTGATATCACCAGGTACAATTACTGTTTGTCCGTAAAGTTTCGCACCACCAGTGATAGTAACGCTATTGCTGTCTGGATCTATACTCAATTCCGCTCCATAAGCTCTTAACATCCGTTCACTGTGATCTCTTGATAAAGCTGGCTCTGTGACAGTTGTTTTTCCATCAGTGTTTAAACCAGCCAGGAGGATACAGGATTTCACTTGAGCCGAAGCAATGGGAGAATGATAATGAATCGGTTGTAGGTCTTGTCCTTGAATGGCTAGGGGTGCTAGGGTATTGCCTTTACGTCCCCAGATTCGCGCTCCCATTTGTTGTAGCGGTTTGACGACACGGGACATGGGACGCGATCGCAAAGAACTGTCGCCTGTGACTGTGAAAAATCGTCCTGGATGGGATGCTAATAACCCTAACATCAACCTCATGGTTGTTCCAGAGTTACCAGCATCTAAGACATCTATAGGTTCTTGGAAATTGCCCAAACCGATGCCTTTAACTGTGACTAATTCTGTATTTAATTCCGAAATTTCCGCACCTAAAGCCCGAAAACAGGCGGCTGTGCTGCGGGGGTCTTCCCCTAAAAGTAGCCCTTGAATTTGAGTTTCACCCTCAGCGATCGCACCTAACATTAAAGCTCGATGGGAAATAGATTTATCTCCTGGTACACGGATAGTCCCCTGGAGAGATAGGCCAGCTAAGGGTGGCTGAATAATTAAGTGATCAGAAGAGTTTGCTTGAGTTTCTAAAGTAATCACAACAGCCGACATCAGTATATAATGGCTTTAAAATAGATATAAAAGCTAAACAGCAACTTGATTAATTGTCACTATAGGCTTTCAATTTAGGATCTTACCGTCTTTTGGTAACTATTGCCGCCGTTGGATAATTGAATTATGGGAATTATGTTTCTCTTGAATTTTCTCTCCAATTGCAGAAGGCAAAATTCTCTTATATGGTACAATAGCTGACTGCTAATTGAAAAGATATTGACCATGATAACTTGGTGTTCTTTGTTAATGCAACGGTGGGGTAGGATGACAAAATTCCTATCCTTATTCTGTTTATGTCTATTATTGGTGATTAGTTGTACTCCTAAACAACAAACAAATACACCATCATCTAGTATTGTTAATACTCCTGGAGGTGATGGTCGCATCACTATAGGAACAACGGCAAAACCAAGAACTCTTGATCCTGCTGATGCGTATGAATTATCATCCTTAACTTTAATATTTAATATGAGCGATCGCTTATATAAGTATGAACCAGGTAGTACAGAGATTAAACCAGAATTAGCCACAGCATTACCTAAAGTTAGCGCTGATGGTTTAACTTATACTATTCCTATTCGCAAAGGGGTAGTATTTCATGATGATACTCCCTTCAATGCCAAAGCAATGGAGTTTAGTATTCAACGTTTCATCGAAAATAAAGGTAAACCCTCCTTTTTATTATCTGATACCATAGCTGCTGTCAAAGCCACAGGAGAATATGAATTAACAATTAAACTGAAAAAACCCTTTGCAGCTTTTCCTTCCTTGTTAGCATTTTCTGGAGTTTGTGCAGTTTCACCAAAATCCTATGAAATTGGGCCTGGGAAATTTAAACCCAATACCTTTGTAGGGACTGGTGCTTATAAATTAGCTAACTATGGAACTGATTCTTTAAGATTTGATATCTTTGATAAATATTGGGGAACAAAACCCGAAAATAAAGGTGTAAATGTCCAAATTCAAACCAGTCCAGTTAACCTATTTAATGCTTTTAAAACTGGTGCGGTAGACGTAGCTTACCTATCCTTACAACCAGACCAAATACAGAGCTTAGAAGCAAGTGCTAAAAAAGGAGATTGGCAAGCAATTACCGCTCAAGGTAGTGTAGTTAGTTATATGGTGTTAAATCGCAATCAAAAACCTTTAGATAAAATAGAAGTGAGAAAAGCGATCGCATCATTAATTGATCGACCATTATTAAATAATCGGGTATTATTTTCCCAAGCTGATCCCCTTTATAGCATGATTCCCACAACCTTCAACGTTTCCCAACCATTATTTAAAGACAAATATGGTGATGGTAACTTTGAAGAAGCAAAAAAATCTTTAATTGCGGCGGGTTTTTCCAAGGAAAATCCTGCTAAAATCCAAGTTTGGTATCCTGCAAGTTCACCCACTCGTGGTTTAACTGCACAAACCCTAAAATCCCTGGCCGATACTAAAATGGATGGTATATTACAATTAGAAATTCAAAATGTAGAGGGCGCTACCTTTTTTAAAGAAATTTCCAAAGGTTCATATCCAGTCGCTTTACTTGATTGGTATCCAGACTTTTTAGATCCAGATAACTATGTACAGCCATTTTTAGCCTGTGAAAAAGGTTCAGTTGCTAAAGGTTGTGAAATCGGTGGTAGTCAATCTCAGGGTTCATTCTATTATAGTGAAACCATGAATAAACTCATAGATCAACAACGCCAAGAACAAAATCCCCAAGCCCGGAAAAAAATATTTGCTGACATTCAAACCCAAGTTTTAACTGATGTTCCTTATATACCCTTATGGCAAAATAAAGATTATGTATTTGCTCAAAAAGGCGTAAATAACGTTAAACTTGATCCCACCCAAAACCTGATTTATACAACAATTAAAAAGTAGTTGTTCTCCTTCTCTCTCTCGTTCCCAGACTCCGGCTGGGAACGCCATTTAGAGGCTCTGCCTCTCGTTCATGAATATTATGAATTTTGAATTTTTAATTAATGAATTTTTAATTAATAAATATGTCGCGTTCCAAAGCATTACAATATTACATAGTTTCTCGGTTACTATTTGCGCCATTGCAACTATTAACTATTATTACCATTGTCTTTCTTTTATTAAGAGCCACACCAGGAGATCCTGCTGATGCAATTTTAGGAGGAAGAGCGCCAGAAAGCGCGAAAGAAGAACTAAGAAAACAACTTGGTTTAGATTTACCAATTTGGTTACAATATCTCAATTATTTAGGTAATTTACTTCACTTTGATTTAGGAACTTCCTTAACCAGTCGCGGCCAAAATGTTGGCGAAATCATCGGTCAATATTTTCCAGCTACCGTAGAATTAGCCTTTGCTAGTATGGCTGTAGCCTTAATTGTCGGCGTTTTAGTTGGTACTATTTCCGCTTCCCGTCCAGGAACTATTTTTGATGTTAGCGGGCGTTTATTTGGAATTATTACTTATGCACTACCCATGTTTTGGGCAGGTATGTTATTACAATTAATTTTCTCAGTTCAACTCGGTTGGTTTCCCAATTCTAATCGCTTTCCCCCTAACCTTCCCGCACCCACAAATATCACTGGTTTATATACAATTGATAGTTTATTAAGTGGGAATTTAAGTCAATTTTTCATATCTTTACATCATTTAGCTTTACCAAGTTTAACTTTGGGAATTTTACTCAGTGGAATTTTTGAGCGCATTGTCAGAGTTAATTTAAAACAAACATTAAAAGCTGATTATGTAGAAGCGGCTAGAGCGCGGGGAATCTCTGAAAATAAGATTTTAGTCTCCCACGCCTTAAAAAATGCCTTAATTCCCGTGATAACCGTCTTAGGATTAACATTTGCTTCCTTGTTAGGTGGAGCGATTTTAACAGAAGTCACATTTTCCTGGCCGGGTTTAGCAAATCGTTTATATCAGGCTATTTCTGACCGCGATTATCCCACAGTTCAAGGTGTGTTAGTATTTTTTGGTGCAATTGTTGTCACTGC
>LJOT01000549.1 GCA_001672075.1 Anabaena sp. CRKS33 | reverse complement strand
GCAGGAGGACCAGATTATCTTTTGCAATTCCTAGAACCACGCCATATCACAGAAAACATCCAACGTCAAGGTTTTGCACCAATAGAAGGTAATGAATAATTAATTTGTAGGGGTTTAGCATTGCTAAACCCGATAGATTATAAATATCCCCGACTTCTTCAAGAAGTCGGGGATATAAAATTAATATGATGTGAGTTTAATGATAAATTGATCAAAATATCTGCTTATCTCATTAACCAAAATATTATAATTCAAGTCAGAAAAATCAATATCTTGATTAGCTGGTTGAGTAGTAAGTTTAATAGTTAATTCTTTCGTATGTTGTAAAGCAATAATTAAAGATTGACGTGATAAACTGAGAGAGTTACATTCTGTAAAACAACTATTGATATAATTATCATCTAAAGTCAACTTTTCAGCTAAAATTGCATATATTATATAGCGTACAATAGTGGCAATATCTCGCTTGATAACAGCAATTTTGTTTTCAGATTCTTGCTGATTTTGTATTTCAATTGATTGAGTAGAAATAGAGTCTAGGATATATTTTAATGAATGATGAATTGCGGTAATCATTTCTATACGTTTTCTGTAACGAATCAGGTAAAATTCAAGAGAGTTGCAAAAACCATAACTCAAATGCAAACTTCCATTACAGATCGAATTTCAGATATAGCCTCCCAAGCAATCTCAAATCCTCCGTTATCTCTACCAACATCAAAAATTTTATTGAGGGTTGTAAGTGTTACATAACCCTCTACTTGTTTAGTTTCAATTAATTCCCAAATTTTTGATGAATCTTCTACAAATGGATCTCGTTCGAGCAGAATATCTAGAAGAATATCATCATCTAATAAAACCTTTTTGATCATTAGTGTTGCTCTAAATCCTAATTTCCATGTTTAGCAACTTCGGTATTATTAGAATTATATTGTTTATCTTTTTGTTCTTCAGACTTGAATAGTCCGCGTACCTGTTTTAGGTGTGGTAAATTTTCTGATCTTTCTTCTATTACCTCTATAACTTCGGGAAGTAAATGTGCAACACCAAGTAACTTTCCTAAATGAGATGTTTTTAGAAAAGCTTGTCTTTGAGCATGAGTCATTATCTCTTTTGATCCTGCCATTATTTCCTCACTACTCATATAGCTTGGGTTTTCCCCATCTTGCTTCATGTCGCTGACAAAATTCTGCTGCTGCGGTTCGTGAAAATCTGAATACATATAAATCTTCTCCACTAGGAGTGCTGCGTGAAAAACCAAGATACTCCATTTGTACCTTATCTCTATAGTATGGCACAGCTTTATCCAAAGATTCCAGCCAAACGAAAGATTCAACTGGTGTGACTTGACAAAACTTGAAAGCAACTTTTGTTGCAT
>LJOT01000262.1 GCA_001672075.1 Anabaena sp. CRKS33 | reverse complement strand
GGACTTAATAAGGCATCCATCTTAATGCAGATTATTTGCAAAAGATTTAATTTTTTGATCATGATTAGGATTTATGCCAAATATAAGAGAACTAGGGATGATTTATGAATCATCACTACCTGATTATAGGCTTTATATCATAAACGCTATCAATCACATATGGCATAATTACTAAAATCTTGCGTTGGTTACAGGAAACCCCCCTCGATATATTATACTAATACCAGAGTGATATCTGATAGGCCTTGTGGAATTACACTAGTTTTAATTTGTGACTAAGTTAAAAAATTATGGAAAAGACCATTTTACATGACTCCAATATCATCAATAAACTGAGGAGAATGTTATCAAACCTCCTCACATTCCGAAATCAACCAGTGATTATTTGTGGTGTGGTGACAGTCTTAGTTATAGGACTTCAGAAACTGCAAGTATTAGAGACCATGGAATTGAAAATCTATGATCAGATGGTACAACTACTTCCTGATCAAGGCCCAGATCAACGGCTATTAATCATCAGTATAACGGAAGAAGACCTGCAAAAATGGAATTGGCCTTTATCCGGTGAAATTTTAGATCGGTTGTTTGATAACCTACAACAATATCAACCCAGAGCCATTGGTTTAGACATTTTCCGTGACTTACCAGTACAACCCGGTCACGAAAAACTACTACAACGCCTACAGCAAAGTGATATAATCGTCCCAGTCTGTAAACACGCTGACAGTAACAGTGCTGGTATTGCCTCACCTCAAGGTGTAGAACCATCACAGGTAGGATTTAGTGACCTAGTGGAAGATACTGATGGTTTTATTCGCCGTAATTTGATTTCAGTCAATGTGGACAAGTCTGATAAATGCCAAACTCCCTATTCCTTAAGCTGGCAATTAGCCACAAAATATCTAGCAGTTGGCGGTATTCAACCCGAATTAACAACTAAACAAGAACTAAAACTACGGGATGTTGTTTTTAAACCCCTAGAAACTCACTCTGGTGGTTATGAAAATGCAGATGCCCAAGGATACCAAATTCTTCTCAATTATCGTTCTCACCGTCAGATTGCCCCACAAGTTACTCTTACGGACATACTTACGGGTAAAATTCAACCCAACTTAGTTAAAGACAGGATTGTTTTGGTAGGTTCTAAAGCACCGAGTTTAAAAGATGTTTTTAATACCCCATTTAATTCTGGAAAAGCGGACGATTCTGGGAGAATGACAGGGGTAGAAATTCATGCACAAATTACTAGTGAGATTCTCAGCGCCGTTTTAAACAACCAGCCTTTATTTTGGTTTTTACCCCCTTGGGGTGAATTCCTCTGGATAGGAACATGGTCTGCCATTGGTGGATTTTTAGCCTGTCGCATTCGTCATCCATTAGGCTTAGGTATAGGACAAACTATATCCTTACTGGTTCTATTTGCCGGCAACTTGATTATTTTTACTCAAGCGGGATGGTTGCCAGTGATTGCTCCAGCGCTGAGTTTAATTTTGACGGCTAATGCCGTAATTGCCTACAGTAATTATGCAAGTCAGCAAGAAGAACAAAAAATCAGGGGAATATTAGAGGAACAAGCAAAGGCGATTGAAGAATTGCGATCGCATCAGACCAATACTGATTATAATAATAGCAATTATGTTACGGGACAACCATTAAACAACAATGCCCTCCTCAAAGGCCGTTATCAAATTACTGATAGATTAGGTGGTGGTGGATTTGGTAAAACTTATCTAGCCCAAGATACTCAACGGCCAAGAAATCCTCTTTGTGTTGTCAAACAAATGAGTCCGGCCAGACGAGATCCAGAATACTTGAAAATCGCCACTCGGCTATTCAATAATGAAGCATCTATTCTGGAAACCTTGGGAAAACACCAGCAAATACCCCAATTACTCGCATTCTTTGAACAAAATCAGGAATTTTATTTAATTCAGGAATATATTGAGGGTCATACTTTGACTAAGGAATTAACCCCTGGGAAATGTTGCTCCTATAATCAGGTAATGAATATCCTCAATGAGGTTTTACAGGTACTCGTTTTTGTTCATAGTTATGGTGTCATTCACCGAGATATTAAACCCGATAACTTAATCAGACGAAAGGAAGATCATAAGATTGTTTTGATTGATTTTGGCGGTGTCAAACAAATCCAACCGCAGCAACAGACTCCAGATAATCTGACTATCGGGTTTGGTACTTCTGGTTACGCACCTGGTGAACAATTGAATGGAATGCCAAGATTAAACAGTGATATTTATGCTTTGGGAATTATCGCTATCCAAGCCTTAACAGGTATAACTCCCAAAGATTTTCGGAGACATGGGAATACGGGTTTAATTGTCATTGATCATACATCCTCCAGGGATGAGGGGACTTTGCAAAATTGGCAACAAATAGCAAATATCAATGACAATGACGAATTAGTGAGAATCTTAAATAAGATGGTAAATCTTGACTTCACCAAAAGATACGAGTCAGCCAAGGACGTGCTGAAAGATATTAATTAAGTCAGAGGAGAGCGCGGTATATTAAATTACCCCACCCTAACCCTCCCCTTGTAAAGGGGAGGGGACTGGATTTTTGTTTTCACTCTTCACAAGGGACTAAAGGAGGTAAATCTTTTCACAAAAGCGGACTAAGGGTAGTCACATAGAATTAATTCTCAAAGATATAGCACTCCTATTTGATTTTTGATAGCTTGCGTGGCGTAGCCATACAAGACTCAGTAGGTATTAATTCTGTCTTTCTTCCAGTTAAGAGTTCCCAGTTAAGAGTTCCCTGACCACACAAGTAAATTCACGAATCAAACCGGATTCCTATATTTAACAAAATTTAACAGTATTTTTAATTGATAATTGTGAAATCAATTACGATTCATTATATACTGCGAGTGTTGAGAAACTTGGGAGTTATTCCATGTCCCTGCCAGCATCCAGTGTGAGAGTTAGTTATCAGCAACAGCATTATTGCCAAGATGATATTACCAGCATCTTGTCCAGATTTTCCTTACTATCAGGGATTTTCGGCCATGGAAACCCTCAAAACCTAAAAATTTACCCTCCTAATCATAGTTTTTCGATTGTACTATCTGCGACTAAAACAACTTGGGTGGGTGTAGCTTGTTTTGGGATCTTTTCCTTGGGGTTGATGAATGCAGGGGTTGTTCAAGCACAATCAATCATGAGTCAAATCCCCACCAGACCCACATTAACGACACCTGAACCCCCTCTACCCACTCCCCAACCCATAGAAGAACCGAAACTGGAAACCCCACCCTCTCCAGTCACTCCTTCACCGTTGGAAAATGTTCCGGGGACTGTGAATATCAAGGGATTTGAATTTGTCGGTAATACAGCCTTTACTCAGGAAAAATTAAGATCAGCAGTCAATGATTTAATTGATAAAGAAATTACATTTCCTGATTTAATATCAGTGGAATCTCGTGTAAATAACTTGTACCGGAATCAGGGTTATATCAACTCTGCGGCGGTGATTGAGCCTCAAAATATTTCCGCTCAAGGGGGAATAGTTAAGGTGACAATTATTGAAGGAGGCATCGAAAATATTGTTATTAAAGGAACTCGACGCTTAAAACCCGATTATATTCGTTCTCGGTTGGGTTTAAGTACCAAAGCTCCCCTGAATCAAGAGCGCATTCTTCAGGCTTTACAACTGCTGAAAACTGACCCCCAAATTCAGGATATTTCTGCACAAATATCACAGGGAGTGCGACCGGATTTAAGTGTGTTAGAAGTTACGGTCAAAGAAGCAGATACCTTTCATATTGATATTTTCACCAATAACGGCCGCGCTCCCAGTGTCGGTAGTTGGCGACGGGGAACGACAATTACTGACAATAATTTGTCTGGTTGGGGTGATAGTTTTAGTCTTAGTTACTCTAACACCGATGGTAGCAACGCCTTAGATGTCAGCTATGGTTTACCAGTAAATCCCCGCAATGGGACAATTAAAGTCTCTGGAGGAGTAACCAGAACCAGTGTCACAGAACCACCCTTTGATCAACTAGATATTACTGGCAACTCCAGTTACTATGAAATAGGTTTTAATCAACCATTATGGCAAACTCCTAGTCAAGAATTGGGTTTAGGTCTAGCCTTTTCCCGACAAATCAGTAAAACTAAACTCGGTCTAGACGGTTTTCCTTTGTCTATTGGTGCAAATGACAACGGTGAAACTCGCATTTCTAAAATTGCCTTTTCTCAAAATTGGGTGACACGCAACTCAAAATCTGTACTAGGTCTTTATTCTCAATTTAATTTTGGACTAGGGATATTGGATGCTACTACCAATAATAACGGTATTCCCGATAGTCATTTTTTCGCATGGCGTGGCCAGGGACAATATGTACGTTCTTTAAATCGCCAAAATGATATGTTACTGATGGTGCGTTCTAACTTACAGTTGAGCAAAGAGAGTCTTGTACCTTTAGAACAGTTTGGTATCGGGGGATTTTCCAGCGTTCGGGGTTATCGTCAGGATACTCTTTTAAAGGATAATGGCTTCTTACTATCCACAGAAATTCAGTTTCCTATTATACGTACAGTCAATCAACAAGGCGGGTTATCTCTGATTCCCTTTGTAGATTTTGGCACGGGATGGAGTAGTAGTAATACCAAGGTAAATCCTGGTAATACCAACAAAGATGGGTCTTTGGTCGGTACTGGCCTCGGTTTACAGTGGAAATCAGATCAACTCAAAGCCCGTATTGATTGGGGACACACTCTAACTGACATCAATTCTCAAGACCAAACATCATCAGAAAACCGTTTACACTTCTCTGTGGAGTCAAGATTATGAAGCTCAATCTATCGGGAACAACTCTAATTCAACAATTAATATTACAGATTATCATTGGCTTAATTGTCGCTGCTAATACTGGGATAGTTAAGGCGCAACTGACACCGGATAATACCGTCGGTTCTACTACCAGAAGTGATACTGTTAAGGGACTTACCAGTGATATCATCGAGGGAGGAGCAACCCGTGGTACTAATTTATTTCACAGTTTCACTAATTTTAATGTAGATGCTGGTAAGGGAGTTTATTTTAGTAACCCTGCTGATATTAACAACATTTTAACCAGGGTTACTGGTAGTAGTCAGTCAAATATTTTCGGAACTTTAGGGGTTTTAGGTAATGCTAACCTGTTTTTAATTAATCCCAATGGTATTAGTTTTGGTCCAAATGCTCAGTTAGATGTCAAAGGTTCTTTTGTCGC
>LJOT01000548.1 GCA_001672075.1 Anabaena sp. CRKS33 | reverse complement strand
TTTTATATCATAGTTGATGATAAAGTCTAATTCTGCTTCTGTAAATCCATAATGTTCTGCTAATATCTTATCTATTTCATCTATGATAGGTTTGGATAAACGAGGATAGTATTCTTCATAAAAAATATGTCCAGTTTGCTTTGATACCTTTTCTTTTTGTTGCTTATTTTTTTGATAATCTTGCATTAATTTTTGACATAAATCTATTAATTTTTTTTGATTAATATTAGATATTGATTCTATATCTAATGGAAAATTTTTTAAATCCGATGGATTCATATCTCTACTATTTGTAGTCAGAATAAAATACCAGAAAAATAATGTACTACTAAAAATTGTAACTGCAATATCTCGATTTTGCGATGTACTAAAATATAAATAATTTTCCCGACTAGATATTGATACAACTCCATTTAAAATAAATTGAGGCTGAAAAGTTGTAAAAATTTTCCAATACCTTCCACCACCGATTCTATAATAAATTAAATATGATGTTTTTTGTTGAAAACAAGAGCCTAAACTATTTTTTGATTTATTGTAGATTTTACTAATAATAGAAATTTCTAAATTATCACTAATTTTAGGAATGATATATTGATTTAATCGTTTATTAACCAGATTAAATGTAGTCGTATTAAATAAATATTGTCGGGATTGAGAATACCATTTTCTTAGGCCTGTTGTATAGGTTTGATTATTTTTATGGGGTTTAAATATTGCAGAGATAATTGATATAGATAATAAAACTTCAGCACCTTCAAATAATTTAGATGGTCTTTCAGCATAAATACTGTGCCAACTTTGATATGATAAATTATTTAAAATAATATCTTGTATATATTTCATTCTTTGAGTACAAACAAAACTAATAGGAATAATTAGCCCTAGTTTAGCTTGTTTTGTCATTAATAAAATACTTCTTTCTGTTACATAAGCAAATAGATTAGTAGATTTTTCACTTTTATAATCACTATCAATAATCTGATAATCCTTTTTAATCTTACTATATTCCACATAAGGAGGATTACCAATAATCACATCAAAACCTCCACGACTAATAATACTATAAAACTCCACAAACCAATGAAAAGGACAATGAGATTTTTTCCACTTTTCCAACTCCCCATTATTGTTAATATCTATCCCATATTCCCGCGCTAAATACTTATTCAACTCCTCATTTAAACTATTTAAAGAATCTTGGATTATTTCTTTATTTTTAGAAGTTTCATAAGAACTTTGATAAAGTTCGCTAAAAAAGTCTAAATTCCTTTTTACATTACCTTCAACGGCTTTTTTAACCTGATCATAATTAGCAAAACCCACCAAACTATTACCCGCACGAATATTAAAATCAATATCTGGTAAAGGTTCAATCCC
>LJOT01000029.1 GCA_001672075.1 Anabaena sp. CRKS33 | reverse complement strand
CGTTATGGTGATTATAATCCTAACTGGCAGCAACTACAACAAAGATGGCAGGCATTGAAAAAAGTTGAGAGAAATCGCGTTTCTTGATCATTGGTGGCGTTGACGCTCCCCGCTCTATAGAGGGACGGGGATTCTTGTTTCAACGAGCAACCTTACTCAAACTTGTTACCAAGTCTGAGCAGAGGGTAATCTCTCTCTCACGATTAAGCTGCGCTTAATATCGCTTGAAGGGTGTTTAATTTTTACCCGCATTACATCCCCACCCTGTAGAGGGATGGGGATGTAATGCGTTTTCTGATAAATTAAAAATATATTGCATAATATACTGGATGAGGATCAGATATGGCCATCTCACTGGCTAAAAATTCAGCTTCCTAGTAATTTAGCTATTATTGTTGAGTATTGACTGACCAGAACTTAAGTAGGGTGCAAACTACATGGGACAAGGTTTTTTACAAATCGGTTTAACGCTATGTATTATAGTATTTATTACGCCAAAACTAGGAAAATACATAGCCAGCGTTTTCTTGGGAGAAAGGACAATCCTTGATCCTGTTATGAAGCCCCTAGAGGCCATAATTTATATTTTAGGGGGTGTGGGTAAAAAAAATGATATGACAGGTTGGCAATATATCCGAGCCTTACTATGCACTAACTTAGTGATGGGTGGTATGGTTTATGCCATTCTCTATTATCAAAAACTTTTGCCTTGGAATCCCAATCAACTGGGGAGAGTAAGATGGGATTTATTATTACATACCACAATTTCCTTCCTGACCAACACCGACCAACAACATTACGCACCGGAAAATACCTTTAGTTATTTTAGTCAAACATCGGCTTTAGGTTTTTTGATGTTTACTTCAGCGGCTAGTGGGTTGGTAGTGGGAATTGCTTTTATTCGCGGGTTGACGGGGAGAAAACTGGGGAATTTTTACGTTGATTTTACCCAGGCTATCACTAGAATACTACTACCTTTATCAATAATTGGGGCGATCGCTCTAATGATCACAGGTGTACCCCAAACCCTAGCCGGAACGCTGGAGGTAGAAACCCTAGAAGGAAGAATTCAGTACATAGCTAGAGGTCCAGTAGCCTCCTGGGAGATTATAAAAATGTTAGGGGAAAATGGCGGCGGTTTTTTTGCAGCTAATTCTGCTCACCCTTTTGAAAATCCCAATGGTGCTTCTAATTTAATAGAAATTATCGCTATGCTGGCCATTCCCACATCTTTAATTTATACCTATGGAGTATTTGCCAACAACCTGAAACAAAGTTGGTTATTATATTGGATGGTGTTTATAATCTTTGTTGTTCTTATTGGCGTTACAGCCACAGGAGAATTACAAGGAAACCCACTGATTAACAACGCTTTGAGATTACAATTACCAAATTTAGAAGGTAAAGAAGTCAGATTTGATTGGGCGCAGAGCGCATTATGGGCAGTTACAACCACTGCTACTATGTCCGGTGCTGTGAATGCAATGCACGATTCTCTTATGCCCAATGGGACATTTTCTAGCTTATTCAACCTATTTTTACAAATAATTTGGGGTGGACAGGGAATAGGAACGGCTTATCTCTTCATTTATCTAATTCTCACGGTTTTTCTGACTGGTTTAATGGTAGGGCGCACCCCAGAAATTTTTGGGCGCAAAATTGAAAAACGGGAAATTGTTCTTGCTAGTGTGGTGCTATTAATTCACCCCATAATGGTTTTAATTCCCAGTGCTGTGGCTTTAGCTTATCCTATATCTCTATCGGGCATTAGTAACCCTGGTTTTCATGGTGTTTCCCAAGTGGTTTATGAATATGCTTCAGCAGCAGCTAATAATGGTTCTGGCTTAGAGGGATTAAATGACGGTACATTATGGTGGAATTTAAGTACAACTATCAGTATTTTTACGGGACGTTATATACCAATTATTGCACTGTTGCTATTAGCTGATAGTATGTCTGAAAAACAAGCAAGTCCAGAAAGCCGGGGAACTTTGAGAACTGATTCTTTATTATTTACCAGTATTACTGCTGGTGTCACTTTAGTTTTAGGGATCTTAACATTTTTCCCGGTTTTAGCTTTAGGTCCCATCGCTGAAGGGTTTAAACTCGCTGCTGGTAGTTAATATAGATAAGATAATATAGCATTTCCCATCTTAGTTAGGTACAGGGATAATAAATTAACCGCAGATAAATCTGTACCTCTGTGGACTAGGAAATGCTATAAGAAGATGAAGATAATTTTCCCTCTTCATTTCTTGTTTCTTGTTTCTTCTTCCTGACTCGGTAACTGCTAAAAAATTACTTATATATGAACTCAAACGGAACTAATTCTAATTCTAAAGCCTCCCGTCCTCGTTATCGCCCCAAAAAACACAGAAAAGCGCGGATAACGAACAAAGGCCTTTATATTCGAGCAGTTAGGGATGCTTTTATGAAATTGCATCCTCGATATGCTATCAAAAATCCAGTGATGTTTTTGGTATGGGTAGGAACAATTATCACCTTTTGTGTGACGATTTATCCTCAATTATTTGGACCGATAACCCAAAAAAACCCCTATTTATTTAACGGGCTGTTAACAGGAATTTTGCTGTTTACGATTTTATTTAGTAACTTTGCTGAAGCTGTAGCGGAGGGAAGAGGGAAAGCCCAAGCCGATACTTTACGTTCAACCCAGTCAGCTACTAACGCTAAAAAGATTGGTGTTGACGGCACAATTATAGAAGTTCCGGCCACGAGTTTAAACCGGGGGGATACTATCCATGTCGTATCAGGTGATATCATTCCTGCAGACGGTGAAGTAATTATGGGTGTCGCGTCTGTAGATGAATCAGCGATTACTGGCGAATCTGCCCCTGTTCTCAAAGAATCAGGTTCGGATGTCGCCAGTTCTGTTACAGGAGGTACACGCATTATATCCGATGAACTGATTATTCGTGTCACGGCTGAAGCCGGCAAAGGCTTTATTGACCGGATGATTGCTTTAGTAGAAGGAGCAGAGCGCACTAAAACGCCTAATGAAATTGCTTTAACAGTATTATTAGCGGTTCTGAGCTTAGTATTTCTATTTGTAGTAGCAACTCTTCCTGCCTTTGCTTACTATGTAAATAGTCCTGTTAGTGTACCGGTTCTCATTGCTCTGCTAGTAGCACTTATACCCACAACTATCGGCGGTTTACTGAGTACCATTGGTATTGCGGGTATGGATAGGGTAGCTCAATTTAACGTCATTGCTACCTCTGGAAGAGCCATAGAAGCCTGTGGAGATATAAGCACCCTAGTTCTTGACAAAACTGGGACAATCACCCTGGGAAACCGTTTAGCAGAGGAGTTTATTCCGATCAATGGCCACTCAGTCATAGAAATTGCTAATGTATCTTTGGCAGCTAGTATCTTTGATGATACTCCAGAAGGTAAATCTATTGTCCGACTGGCAGAAAGGTTAGGTGCAAATTTTGATTTAGACCGTAAACAAGCCCAGGGAATAGAATTTTCGGCCAAAACTCGCATGAGTGGTACTAATTTACCTGGTGGTAGGGAAGTAAGAAAAGGTTCGGTGGAAGCAATTAAAGGTTTTATCCTGTCGCGTCATGGACGGAATACTCCAGAATTAGATGTTGCTTATGAGCAAGTTTCTCGTCAAGGTGGTACACCCCTAGCGGTTTGTCTTGATCATGAAATTTACGGTGTTATCTATCTCAAAGATATTGTTAAACCGGGTATCCGTGAACGATTTGACCAACTCCGACGCATGGGGGTAAGAACAATCATGCTCACGGGAGATAATCGTATTACTGCTTCTGTAATTGCCCAAGAAGCGGGGGTAGATGAATTTATCGCTGAAGCTACCCCAGAAGATAAAATCACGGTGATTCAACGGGAACAGGCTGAGGGTAAAATAGTAGCGATGACGGGAGATGGAACTAATGACGCTCCCGCTTTAGCACAGGCTAATGTAGGTGTGGCTATGAATACGGGAACACAAGCAGCCAAAGAAGCCGCTAATATGGTAGATTTAGATTCTGATCCTACCAAATTAATTGATATTGTGAGTATTGGTAAGCAATTGTTAATTACCCGTGGAGCATTGACAACCTTTTCTATTGCAAATGATATTGCTAAATATTTTGCGATTATTCCCGTACTTTTCACTGCTGCTAAATTAGAAAGTCTGAATATTATGAAGTTAACCAGTGTTAATTCGGCTATTCTGTCCGCATTAATTTATAATGCTTTAATTATTCCGGCTTTGATTCCCTTAGCATTAAAAGGTATTCAATTTCGACCTTTGACAGCTAATCAACTTTTGCAACGAAATATTTTAATTTATGGCTTAGGTGGGGTAATTGCGCCATTTATTGCGATTAAGTTCATAGATATGATGATTACATTTGTCGGTTTAGCTTAAATTAATTTAAATTAAATTATTAAATTAAGCGGTTAATTATTCTTGATATCTCACTATTGTATAATCCAGTTTAATCAAGGATAATTGTAGGTTGGGTAGAGCGACAGCGAAACCCAACACATTCATGAAGTTCTTGGGTTTTGTTCCTCAACCCAAGCTACACAATTTAACAGAATTGTTGTATAATCTGCATTTCTTAAACCTGATCTGATCAAACTGATAAAATTTATGAGATTATCCAGATTTAAATCCCAATTACCCATCATTATTTTTCTGGTGATGTGTTTAAATTTATTGATTGCCCCAGTGGTTTATGCTAATAGTGGTGGTAGCTTAGATAAAGTTTCTGCTTGGGCAATTGGTATTTTAGGTTTTACGACTTTAATGTTAGTAGTTTATTTGTTTATAGTCATTTTTCAGCCAGAACGCTTTTAATAATTCACAAATTAAAACAAGTTTAAATAAAATTTAAAATGAAATTATGTCTATGATTAGAGAAATTTTCAGAGCGGTTAGAATTACTGTGGTAGTTTGGTTATTAACGGCAATTATATATCCGCTGTTTATATTGCTGGTAGGCCAGTCAATTTTTCCGTTTTCAGCTAATGGTAGTATCATATCAAATGTCAATGCTCAACCCATTGGTTCAACTTTGATTGGTCAAGGATTTATCTCAGACCGTTATTTTCATGGTCGTCCTAGCGCAGTCAGATATAGCCAAGGTCAAAAAGCTCAACCTACTGGTATTTCTGGAGGTAGCAATTTTGCTCCTACTAATCCTCAACTCCAGGAACGCATTCTCAAACAAGCGGAAGAATTGCAAAATGAAAATAAACAAGCTGTCGCTGATTTGATTTATACATCAGCCTCTGGTTTAGATCCCCATATTTCTTTGAAAGCAGCACGAGAACAAATAGCAAGAGTAGCACAGGCACGAGGAATCAAGGAAGATGATATCATCCCGTTAATTACTAAGTATATTGATGGCAGATTTTTGGGGATTTTCGGTGAACCGGGAATAAATATTTTACGCTTAAATTATGCCCTGGATTTACAAGATATTAATCGTCAGCAGGATTAATTATTTTCTTTTGACATGGGGAATGGTATGAATTACACTGCTATTGATATCCATAAAAGTATTTGAGTCAATGCACCGGACTCGTGTTATCGGTTTAATGAGTGGTACATCTGTAGATGGTATAGATACCGCTTTAGTGGAAATTTCTGGTAGGGATTTGGATCTCAAGGTAGAGTTAATAGCGGGGGAAACATATCCCTATCCCCCGCAACTCAGGGAACAAATTCTAGAACTTGGCGCTGGCGCTGCTGTATCAATGGCAGAATTAGCTACCATAGATGATGCTATCTCTCGGACTTTTGCGGAAGCTGCTCAACTTATCCAAGTTGGTCATCAAGCAGCTAATCTGATCGGTTCTCATGGTCAAACTGTTTACCATCGTCCACGTCAGGGAGCAGGGGAACTGGGTTATAGTTTCCAACTGGGACGAGGATCACTAATTGCCCATCTAACTGGTATTACTACTGTCAGTAATTTCCGAACGGCTGATATTGCATCTAGTGGCCATGGTGCGCCCCTTGTTCCTAGAGTTGATGCCTATTTACTGGGTGATTCACGGGAAGAACGTTGTATACAAAATATTGGTGGTATTGGTAATGTAACTTACCTCCCAGCCATCAGTGATAATTGGTTGTCCCAAATTCGGGGTTGGGATACAGGTCCGGGTAATAGTCTATTGGATTTGGCTGTACAACATTTTACCAATGGGGCTAAAACCTATGATGAAAATGGTGATTGGGCAGCTAGTGGTACACCATGTTATCCATTGGTAGAAAAATGGCTCAGTCATGAGTATTTTCACTTACCACCTCCTAAATCTACTGGACGTGAGTTATTTGGTGTCGCTTATTTACATCAGTGTTTAGAAGATGCTCAAGGCTATCAGTTCAGTACATGGCCTGCGGATTTTTTGGCAACCATTACAGAACTGACTGCGGTTTCTATTGTTCACAATTATGACACTTTTCTACCAAGAAGGCCACATCAGGTGTTATTATGTGGTGGTGGTAGTCGTAATATTTACTTAAAACGGAGGCTAGAATTGTTACTGAGTAAAGTTCCAGTTTCTACTACGGATAACCTGGGAATAAGCGCGTCCTTTAAGGAGGCGATCGCTTTTGCGGTTTTAGCATACTGGCGCAGTATCGGTATTCCTGGTAACTTACCTTCTGTGACAGGAGCATCTCAGGAGGTGCTGCTAGGAGAAATTCACGGTAATTATCGCTAACTATCGCTAATTTAAGGCTATATCCCCTGTTTTCTAGGCCATGCTAGAACCTGAGTCTAGACCCCACTGTTGTTTAAGCAGTTCTTGATAAGTTGCTTCACGCACCATCATTTGTCTATAGAGCTTAACTAAAAAGTCTTGAGCTTGTTCGTGGCTCATCTGTTGGACTTGTGTAGCAAAGGAGCAAATGCTAAATTGCTGTTCCAAGGACAGTTCAATTGGTTGATTCATAATGAACTCCAAAACAAACAACGTATAAAAAAGACATTGACAACAGAATTGAAGAATTAGGAGTCAGTAGTAAAAAGTGAACCCAGTTTTTGCTTTTTACTTAGATTCTGTCCTGCTTTTGTCTGCAATTTGCTATGTTACATAAACATCCGTAGAAGTGATTTCTAGATTTTGGTTAACATTTGTTTCTCTATATTAAGAAATATAACAAATGTTTGACAGTTTGCCCATCTTTTTAGATTTATTTCTAATCAGAGGTAGCTAATTGGGTTTTTATCTAGATGCTGTAGACCGTTGACATGATATTTGCTGTTTATTTAGACATAATACCAGGTGGAATATGTCAGTTGGGGTAATTAGAAAAATTTAAACTCCTATGATATTTGGAGGGTAGAAATATTTTTAGCAAGTTATTGATAGGAAAAATGCTCAAATTGAACAAAATATTCAGTATATTTAATTTTTTTAGTGAGGGAGGAGGGAATAGGCAAGAGAAAATAGGCAAGATACTCTTAACTACTGACTCCTGACTACTATCACCGAATAATTAGAAAATCAGGTTTCTACAGAGACGAGAACGACGGTGATGTTGTCGTGTCCACCTTCTTCGTTTGCTGCTGCTACAAGGGATTTGGCTGCTATTTCTAGGGAAGGTGTGCCTTGAAGGTAACTGGCAATTTGATGGTCTACAAGTTCCTCAGTGAGTCCATCACTACATAATAGTAAGCGATCGCCCTGTTCTAAATCCAGTAGTTGGACTGAAATCTGATTTAGGTCTTCTCTACCTAAACAATTGGATAAAACGTGACGATAGGGATGAACCCTAGCCTCATCAGGAGTAATATCGCCTATTTTCAGTGCCTTGGCAATCCAGGTATGGTCTTCTGTAATTTGTTGTAATTGTGATTTCCGCAGACGGTAAAGACGGGAATCACCAACATGACCGCATACAGGAGATTCTCCGGGACGAATCACAACTACTACCGCTGTTGTTCCCATATCAGCACGTTCGGGATGGTTTTGCTGATCTGTGACTATAGCTTGATTTGCGGTAGATAGGGCTTGTTGTAATAGATTTAATGCTGATTCGGGGGATTGCCAATTTTGCTCCAAGTGTGAACGAATTTCTTGAGTAGCAATACGACTAGCTTCTTCTCCTCCTGCATGACCACCCATACCGTCAGCGACTATAAAGAATCGCCCTGTGGGATCAATATAGTAGGAATCTTGATTATAAGCACGAATAAGCCCCGGATCTGATAAACCGGTAGAGTCAAGTTTCATAGATTTTTCGTAAGCGACTAATTAATACATTCGATCATAACGGTCGAGACGCAAAAGCAACCGAATCAGCATGAATGAAACTGATGCTGCCATTAAACCAATCAGACTTGCTAACCATATATAATGGCTAACTAGGAGAATTGTAGCGGCAATTGTAAAACCACTGATAATCAGAGCATAGCTTATTCCCAGTTGAATATTGCTCTGTCGCCGTATCAAGCGTTCTGTTTCTACGGAGCGAACTCGGAGCCGGATATCCCCACGTTCTATTTTATCTAGAGTATCTTCTAATCTCCGTGGTAATCCTAAAGCAGTACTGCTGACTTGGACTGCTTGACGACTTAATTCATTCAAGAAACTATTCCCCTCTGAACCACTATTATCTGTCATAAGCTGCATTGCATAGGGCTGGGCAACTTCCATAAAATTAAATTCTGGATCTAGACCTTTACCAACTCCTTCTAGGGTAGAAAAGGCACGCATGACAAAGGTGAAAGTTGCTGGAAATCTAAATGGTTGATCATAGGCCAGTTCGTACAAATCTTCACTGATAGCTGCCACCGATTGGTTTTCAAAAGGCTTATCCATGAAGTTATCCAGCATATACTGGACAGAACGACGGACAGGCCCCATATCATCCACTGGGGCGATCGCTCCTAAATCAATTAGGGATTTTACCACACGATCGCCATCTTTTTGGGCGATACCAAATAAAGTTTCCATTAGTCCTTCCCGGACATTGGATTTAATTGTACCCATCATCCCGAAGTCGTAGAAAATCAAAGCCCCGTCGGGACTAACTGCCAGATTCCCAGGATGGGGGTCAGCGTGAAAAAAGCCATTATTCAGAAGTTGATGTAAGTAAGCTTGTGCGCCGTAACGAGCGATCGCTTTTCTGTCTACACCCGCAGCCTCCAAGGCTTCATACTGACTAACTTTAATTCCAGGTAAATACTCTAAAGTAATTACCCTAGATGTAGCATAACGCCAATACACTCTCGGTACTTTTACCCAGTCATAAATGCGGAAATTACGGCGAAAAGTATCGGCATTGCGCCCTTCATTCAGATAATCAATTTCTTCCCAGAGAATGCGACAACATTCCTCATATATACCCATCCAATCCCTACCTCGTCCCCATTTGGGGTGGTTTTGAAAGTAACGGGCAATACCTTTAAGAATGTCTAAATCAATTTCAAATAGCTTTTTCAGTCCAGGCCTTTGCACCTTAACAACGACGGACTCACCAGTATACAGAGTAGCCTTGTGGACTTGACCCAAACTAGCAGCAGCCAGGGGAACAGGTTCAAAATCTTGGAAAAGTGAGGAAATTGGTTTACCCAACTCCTGTTCAATAATTCCTTCCACCTGTTCATAACTAAATGCGGGAACTTTGTCTTGTAACTTAGATAACTCCTCCACATATTCAGTCGAGAAAATATCAGCACGAGTAGAAAACAACTGTCCCACCTTAATAAAAGTCGGACCCAAATCTAAGAATGTAGTTCTAATCCAGATAGCTTGGGCTTTGCGTCTAGCTGCTTGCTTGGCTTCCGTCATACCACCGGGGTAACTCCAGGGCTTGCTATAGCGCCAAATTTTGAACATCAAGGTCAAGACAAAAGACCAAATATCCACAAAGCGGCGTTTGCTAGAGTATTCTTCCCGATTCCAACGGTATGCTTTGCCTGAGTAACCTTGTTCCATATTTTTCTTATACCGTCGGCTTGAGAGGGAGCAGGAGAAGCTGGGAGGGTAAGGGACCTGGGGGGGGCGGGGGCATCTGGGGGAGAATTTTCCCATTACCCATTACCTAATTACCCATTACCCATTACCCATTACCTATTTTGCAGCATTGCGATACTTCTGCAATTCACTTCTTAATAGAGCGATTTCCGCCCTTAATTCGTCAATTTCGGTCTGTAAGTCTAAAGAATCTGCACCAGATGAACTACTTGTAGTTTTTCCAGTTGCAGAGGATTCCGCAGCCCGATTAGCTCGTGCCATCACTTCTTCTGTAAACTGGCGTAGCTGGTCTTTAGCTTCAGCATCAAATTTGCCCAGTTCACTCAAAGCATCAGTCAAGGCGACTTCTACACGCTCATTAATCACTTCGGCTACTGCTCTGCCTACGAAAAAGGCTTGCACAAGGGGATTACTCATAAATTTTTGTAAAGTTGCTCCGCAAAAAGATTATAACCTGCCTGGATGCTGTAATGTTTCCATTTGCAACTTTGCTGAGTTAGCGGAATACAACTACCGTCAAATATCCATAAAATCGGGATGACAGGATTCGAACCTGCGGCATCCTGCTCCCAAAGCAGGCGCGCTACCAAGCTGCGCTACATCCCGTAGCTCTATCAAAACCAATTTTTACATAACTTAAATTATGTTTTCTTGGTTCGTCTTCCTCATCATATCACAAAAAAGAATAAATGCAAACCCAATAATCTATAAAAAATCAGACTATGGAAAACATCCTGGGAGAAATCAGGTACAAACCAGGATTTTCCCGGAATTTTCACTTAAATTACCCCCATTATTCCCCAATGCCTCATCCCCCATGACCAAATTACTGAGGATACCAAAACATTCCTTTGATACCTTCAGGGTCTGGCATAAAGCCCATAGTTTTATAGAAATCTACAACATGGGCATCAGCAAAAAGAGTCACATTGCTAATTTCTTCGCTCCTCAGTTTTTTGAGGACATATTTCATTAACGCCTTACCTAGTCCTCTACTTTGAAAATCAGGATGAACCACTACATCCCAAATGGTGGCATTAAAAGCATGGTCTGAGGTAGCACGGGCAAAACCAATCAACCGCTTCTTGTTCCCTCGTACTTGCCACATAGAGGCCACAAGAAAACTATGCTCAATCGCTTTTTTGACTTTTCTCAGAGGGCGACGTGACCAGCCAACTGCGTCACAGAGTTCTTCTAATTCATACAGGTCAATATCTTTTTCCGTACTGAAAATGATTTGACCCTTGTCTAAACTAGAATTACCTTCAACTGCTGCTGTATGCTCGTTAACAGCAGTAGTTTTATTTGTCGCTAAAGATTCAGGAGTGCTAAACCAAGTTTTCCAAAAACCCATGCCAACGCAGTTCGGGTAGTATGACTGAAATTGGTTGCCACTTTTTAAGAGTGTTGATTCACATTTAACATCACTATGACCATAGCTAGTTATGGGGTGTTTCTTACCAATCATCTTTAACTTTAGCATTTTGTTTTGACACTACTTCATAAAACTCGTCCAAAGTCTAAATTTTTCCTACAAATTTCCTCCGCACTGCTTTATATCCATGGACAAGCTTAAATTTATATCCTGCCCATTAATATTCAATTCAATGAAACCAGGATCACAGGTAATTTAACTGATAGACTGTAGAATTTAGATATAGATAATTTTGAATTATTTTTTTCCTGTTTGTATTTAGTTGTATTTATTCGCACCCAAATTCATGGGTACGATATTTAACTATGGCAACAATAGAAATCTTAGGTGTTCCACATACTTACGAGCTAACCGCTCCTACATCATGTCCCCATACTTTAGTATTTATCCACGGTTGGCTCAATAGCCGTGTATACTGGCAACCCGTAATTTCTCGTTTATCACTAGATTTACAGTGTTTATCTTACGATTTACGAGGATTCGGTGAATCACAGTCCCAGGTAACATCAGATTCAGATATAGAACTGACTGCCACAGACTCTAGCATGGTTACTTCTTCCTTAGATTCTGTATATTCCCCATTCGCTTATGCTCAAGATTTAGCCGTTCTTCTCAAACACCTGAATATTTCTAGTGCTTGGCTCATAGGTCATTCTTTGGGTGGTACTATTGCTCTGTGGACAGCGGCTCAATTACATGATTGTATTCAAGGTGTAATTTGTATTAATGCCGGTGGTGGAATTTATCTTAAGGAAGCATTTGAGCAATTCCGTGCCGCAGGACAGAAATTTTTACAAGTCCGTCCCCGTTGGCTTTCGCAAATGCCCTTAATTGATTTGTTATTTACTAAAGCTAGTGTATTGCGTCCTCTAGAACGATATTGGGCGCGTCAAAGATTAATTGATTTTATTGTAGCTGATCCAGAGGCTGCTCTAGGAACTCTTTTCGCATCTACTACAGAACAAGAAATTAACTGTTTACCCCAGTTAGTATCAAAATTGAAACAGCCAGTATATTTTTTAGCTGGTGCTGACGATAAGGTAATGGAACCGAAATATGTCCGCCATTTGGCCAGTTTTCATTGGCTTTTCCAATATGTTGGTGATAATGTGATTGAAATTCCTGATTGTGGCCATTTGGCTATGTTAGAGCAACCGGAAGCCGTAGCTGAACATATTCGGTCAGTAGTTATTGGTCATTAGTTATTAGTCGCTATTGTCGTTATGACAAGGGAACAGGGAACAGGGAACTCTTAACTGGGAACTCTTAACTGGGAACTCTTAACTGGGAACAGGGAACTCTTAACTGGGAACAGGGAACTCTTAACTGGGAACAGGGAACTCTTAACTGGGAACTCTTAACTGGGAACAGGGAACTCTTAACTGGGAACAGGGAACTCTTAACTGGGAACAGGTGACAGCTGACAGGTGCTACGCCACGGTGACAGGTGCTACGCCACGGTGACAGGGAAGAGGGAAGAGGGAAGAGGTTTTGGACAACTTTACTTTTCGTTACTTATGTCGGTTTTTTCCCTTCACCTACTTATTACTGATTAATATTACTTATTAATAGGTTGGCAATTAATTTTCATATAACTTCATGACTTGGTTCAGGGAGAGCCGGGAATGCACTCCTAATGTCATAGATGATGTGTGACCACGGGAGAGGTGTTCAGCGGCAGCACAGCCAATCATGGCCGCGTTGTCAGTGCAAAATTTTAGGGGAGGGAAAAGAACCCGCAAGTTATGTTTATTGGCTGCTGCTTGTAAATGCTTTCTGAGTCCACTATTTGCTGCTACACCACCGCCTATCGTAATAGTGTCTAGTTTATAATTAAGAGCGCAGGCGATCGCTCTTTTTGTCAGCGATCGCGCTATAGTATCCTGGAAACTAGCCACTACATCCGCTATTGGTACTTCTTTACCCTCTTTTTCCAATTGCTGCACTAAACGTAATACTGCTGTCTTTAATCCGCTAAAACTACAATCATAAGGATGATAACCCCCACCTGGTAAGGAAATTTTTCCTTCCGGTAATGTAAAGGCTTGGGGATCACCGATTTGTGATAGTTGATCAATTATTGGTCCGCCGGGATAACCCAATTTTAATAACCGCGCTACTTTATCAAAAGCTTCACCGGCTGCATCATCACGGGTTTCCCCCAGAGTTTCGTATATACCATAATCTTTGACATAAATCAAGCTTGTGTGACCCCCGGAAACAAGTAAGCTAAGAAAGGGGGGATTTAAACTTGGCTCAGTCAAATAATTCGCACAAATGTGACCTTCCAGGTGATGTACTCCCAAAAAAGGCTTCTCATGTACCATAGCCAGGGTTTTGGCGGCTGTTAATCCCACCAGTAATGCCCCTACAAGTCCAGGCGCACAGGTGGCAGCTATACCATCAATCTGACTCCAGTTTAGATGACTAGAAGCGATCGCTTGTTCTATTTCGTAATTCAGCGTTTCTAAATGCTGACGTGAAGCCACCTCTGGGACTACCCCGCCGTATGGTTGATGAACAGGAATTTGTGAAGCGATAATACTACTACAGACCTGACGATTGTTAATTATTGCCACAGCAGTTTCATCACAACTGGTTTCAATGGCTAAAACGGTTGTCATAATTAATGAGGGAACAGGGAACAGGGGACAGGGGACAGGGAACAGGGGACAGGTGCTACGCCACGGTGACAGGGGACAGGGAACAGGGAACAGGGAACAGGGAACGGGGGACAGGTGCTACGCCACGGTGACAGGGAACAGGGGACAAGGGACAACGGACAACGGACAACTGACAACTAACAACGGACAACTGACAACGGACTACTAACAACTGACAACTGCCTCTTTCTTATCTTTTGATTGAGAAGCTTTAACTTTTGTTGACTTAAACTTTACTCTATTCCCAGCCAAGAGTATGATAACTTCCTAGTTATCTAAAATAAAGACTGTACAAGCCGCTTCGTTTTGTACAAGGAACTTCTCGTTTTGTAACAAAAGGAAACAACTCCATGACACGATTGTTTGCTTTGCTTTTGGCGATGACTCTTTGGTTCAATTTTGCTCCTCCAGCACAAGCGCTAGGAGCTAACCTTGTACCTTGTAAAGACTCTCCCGCCTTTCAAGAGCTAGCACTAAATGCCCGCAATACTACCGCTGACCCTGAATCAGGTAAAAAGCGGTTTGAACGTTATTCTCAGGCGCTTTGTGGACCTGAAGGCTATCCCCACTTGATTGTAGATGGTAGCCTGAATCATGCTGGAGATTTCCTGATCCCCAGTATTCTTTTCCTCTACATTGCTGGTTGGATTGGTTGGGTAGGCCGTGCTTATTTACAAGCGATTAAAAACGGAGCGAATGCTGAACAAAAAGAAATCCAGCTTGATTTAGGTATTGCTCTACCTATTATCACCTCTGGTTTTGCTTGGCCAGCAGCAGCAATTAAGGAATTTCTCTCCGGCGAGCTAACAGCCAAAGATTCAGAAATTACCGTTTCGCCACGTTAATTCACTTGTTTTCACTCACTTATTCTGGAGACTAAATTCATGGCTGAAAAAGGTAACGAAACTAACTACTTGATTACATTCATCTCCACTGCTCCCGTTGCGGCAACCATCTGGTTGACAATCACAGCAGGAATTTTGATTGAATTTAATCGCTTCTTCCCTGACCTACTTTTTCACCCTCTATAGGTTGAAAATACGGTTAAAAAAAGCTAATTTACTTAGTTTTTGCTGGTAGATTGTCTGGTTGAGTGATAAAACCTAATTAGGTAAAAGTATACCTTGAATTGGCAATCTTAACTAATGTATGAAACTCGTTATGTTGTCGCTTGGAAAGCGGGTTTCATACTTTCTTTGGTTAGAAAGTGGCAAAAGTAATTTTTCTGAACTTCCTCAATGGCAGTTTTCAGAGAAATTATTTCTAATTTATTTCTAATATAAAAGTGCCAACTCTCTAATTTAAAGGCAAGCAGACAACATAACTCAAGCAGTAAGTTGATCAAAAACCAACAAGAGTGATTCAAGGAATCTAAAAATACTTATGGCAATAGCAGCAGTACGTGATCCGCAAAAAGGCGATCTAGAAACCCCCATCAATTCCGCTCCTTTGGTGAAGTGGTTTATTAGCAATTTGCCAGCATACCGCGCTGGTTTAAATCCTTTTAGACGGGGTTTAGAAGTTGGTATGGCTCATGGTTACTTGCTATTTGGACCTTTTGACAAATTAGGTCCTTTACGTAACGCCCCCAACGCTAACTTAGCTGGTTTATTGGGCAGTGTTGGCTTAGTTGTGATTTTAACAGCTTGCCTATCATTATATGCAAATAGCAATCCTGATAAAGCCCTTGCTAGTATTGCTGTACCTAATCCTCCAGTTGATGCTTTCAACTCCAAAGAAAGCTGGAATAATTTCGCCAGTGCTTTCTTAATTGGTGGTATCGGTGGTGCAGTAGTCGCTTTCTTCTTGACAGCTAATTCTGGTTTAATCCAAGGTTTATTGGGTTAATTTGATTTTTGGTAATGGGTAGTAGTTACTAATTTTACCAATTACCCATTACCAATTACCCATTACTACATACTTATTCAAAAATAGCTTTTTCTATTTCCTTTAAAGCTTGCTCAAAATCGTCATTGATAATTTGTAAATCAAATTCATCAGCAGCGGCTATTTCTGCTTGAGCACGTTTGAGACGACGAGAAATTGCTTCCTCAGAATCTTGTCCGCGTCCACGAATCCGGTTTTCTAATTCTGAAAATGAAGGTGGTAAAATGAAAATGCTCAGGGCGCTAGGAAAGGCGGTTCTGATTTGTCTTGCTCCTTCTAATTCAATTTCTAATAGCACCAACTTACCCGACTGAATATGGTTAAGCACCGCTGCACGGGGTGTACCATAAAAGTTACCAGCAAATTCTGCCCATTCTAAAAATTCACCTTTGGTCACTAATTCTTGAAATTCTTGACGGGTAATAAAGTAATATTTTTGACAATTTATTTCTCCCGGACGTGGAGAACGGGTCGTGACGGAGACTGAATAATATAATTCTGGATGACGCTGGAGAATTTCATTCATTAGAGTGCCTTTACCAACTCCGCTAGGACCTGTTAAAACAATTAGTTTGCCCAGGGTCGGACATTCTTGGATATTTGTAGCATGATAGAAAGGTAAGACTGGCATTATCCGCGAAAAAAGTGAACTAATAAATTAATAAATGAGTGTACATGATTCCTTAGTCTTGTTTTAGCTGGTAAAACAACTAATTGCTATTTTGAATTTGGGACTTGAGATTTTTGCATATCTACAATATAAGCCTTTGGGGCTGAATCTTTCATTCTCACTGTTCAAATTAGCATCAAGACTAAAGAATTTGTAGCACTGGTGACAGAAAACCAGTCTAATCGAAATGGTATAGACGATATGGTACAAATAGAGTTGGGTTGATAACTATTCCGGTGATTAATTATCTACTACATGATGGTCACGGGAAATGACAAACCGGTTGGCTACGGTTTCAGGCTGAATTGCGGAGAGAATCACATGACTAGAATCGGTGATAATTACCGCCCTAGTGCGTCTTCCATAGGTAGCATCAACCAGTTGACCTCTATCCCTAGCATCGGTAATAATCCGTTTAATGGGAGCAGATTCTGGACTAACTATGGCCACGACTCTGTTAGCAGAGACGATATTACCAAACCCGATATTGATTAATTGAATTTCCATAAAAAAAATTTCAGCTAAACGAGAAATGAAAAGCTTGTAGTAAACTTCTTCTCATGTTATCGCTAAAGAATGGGAGTTACAACGATTTAAACCTCGTTAACTTGAGTTTTTTCATAGTTAATGCTTTTTTTGGCTGTATTATCAATCAAATCTACCAAAAATACTCCATAAGATATAGGCACAGTTATATTTATATAAGCTAGTCAGGTTTTCGTTTGAATTGAAAATTATCTAGGTTTGGTAAATGATGTCTAAAAATATCAAGCAGTCTAAGTAATCAGATGTACTGCATTTAATTTGTATAATCAAAGCGGGCAGGATGCCCGCACCACAAGCTTTAACTATGTTAGGACTGTATTAGAAATGTACATTTTAGCCGCGCTACAGCTTGCCCTGGATATATTACTACATAAACAAATTACTAATAGGCAAGAAAAGCTTTAATTAGCTTCAATCTGAGTAGTCTTGAATCAAACCGTAAAGATGTCTGATAGCAAGCTAACAAAAGTTTTGATAATATAATATTGGGTTTTCTTGCGTCCACCCAACATTTTATATTCATGAAAAAGAGTTTAATTAATGCTATATCAATAGCTGACTATTAGTAAATTATACTCTGCTACCCCTTTGCCATAATCCCCATAAATAAATAGCAATAATTGCCCCAATAACTGCTACTATTACTCCAGGAATACTTAAAGATGCAGATGTAAGTTGTAAAGTTCCTGTGCGAATGAGAGTGAATAAAGTTCCACCAATAAAAGCGCCAACAATACCTAATATCATCGTAGATATCATTCCTCCACCTTGATAACCAGGATAGACAGATTTAGCAATTACACCGGCTAATAGTCCCAAAATTATCCAAGTAATAATATTCATTGATTGCTTCCTAAAAAAATTCAACTCATGTCAAATTTATCAAGGCTTAATATTATTTATTTCTATCTAATGACATAATCTGTATCAATCAAAAGGTATGTAATTAGGACTTATTGATAAATCATAATTACATACCAATTTTGATTAATTTGACTGCAAAAATTCAGCAAAATTAAATAGCGCGAGAGAATTTAGTTTCTCTTGTTCTTGTATGAGTATCGAAAATAACCGCAATATTTCTGACTAACAATCTACCAATATCAGTAATATGGATCTCATCAGTAAATACATTGACTAATCCATCATTTTCTAGGAGTTGTAATTCTTGGAGTTCGTAACAGAAATATTTATTAAAATCAAGATGATATTTCTGTTCAATCTCTAATTTATTGAGATGAAAATGAGACATTATTGACATAATTACATCCCGTCTAATAATGTCATCTTGGGTTAATTGAATACCTTTACTAATAGGAATTACACCCGCTGCAACTGCTTGGTAATAGTCCTTTAATTCCTTATGATTTTGAGCATAAGCATCTTCCAACATACTAATAGATGTAGCCCCAAAACCAAATAATTCAGTTTCCGCATGGGTAGTATAACCTTGGAAATTACGTTTTAGTGTACCATGACGTTGAGCGATCGCTAATTCATTGTTATTTTTCGCAAAATGATCCATCCCAATAAACAGATACTCATGATTAGTTAATTCCTCAATTGTCATTTTCAGGATATCTAACTTTTCTTCTGCTCCGGGTAATGCTGCTTGGGGAATCATTTTTTGTACAGGTTTAATCCAAGGTACATAAGCAAAATTAAAGACGACAATTCTATCAGCATCTAAAGCCATTGTCTTGTGCAATGTTTCCCGAAAAGTTGCCAAAGTTTGATAAGGTAAACCATAAATTAAGTCTACATTGACACTATCAAAATTAGCCTCCTTAATCCAACTCATGACATCAAAGAGTAGTGATTCTGGTTGAATTCGATTTACTGCTTTTTGCACTTCTGGGTTAAAATCCTGAATCCCGAAACTAATGCGATTAAAGCCAATATCTCTCAAAAATAAGATATATTCTCTGTCCACATAACGGGGATTAATTTCGATAGAAACTTCTGCATTTTCCGCAATTTGGAAATTATTAGTAATATTTTTCCAAAGAAATTCCACTTGTTCAAGTTCTAAATAATTCGGTGTACCTCCACCCCAATGAATTTGTAATACTTCTCTATTTTTATCAATTAAAGCTGAGGTATTTTTGATTTCCTGTTCTAAATGTTCCAGATAAGGTATAGCCATATTCTTGTTATTAGTAATCACGGTATTACAACCGCAGAAATAACAAGCACTTTGACAAAAAGGAATATGAAAATACAAAGATAGGGGAGTTTTTCTTTGATTAGAAGCGGTAATTGCGGTTTGGAAATTTTCTGCTGTGAAAGTATCAGTTAATTCCGTCGCTGGGGGATAACTTGTGTATCTAGGAGCGCGAGTATCATACTTTTGAATTAGATCAAAATCAAACTTAACACCAGGTAATAGAAAAACCATTATAGTCTCCAGTGAATTTGTGTGATGATTGGAAATAATCACAATTGATTTTCCCAATTTCGATTTAATGTTGTAATTTAGGATTTAGCTATTAACAAATAGAATATATTTATCCTATTTGTTTGTGGTGAGCATTATTTTTTTAACGAACCACTTCAGACACAGAGAACACAGAGAAAGAGGATAAATAAGATGTTTGCATCTTGTTGAGCATCTTTATATAATTCATCATGTTCAAAATTAATTGGGTGATGAATTATATCTTTGTCAATTATGCAGAGACTCAAATTAAACTATTGTAAGTGTCTCTACCAATGGTCTCTATTAATAGAGTTTCTAACTCTTGAAGTATCTGCATATTTAATTTGAAAGCATAGTTAGCTTCTGCTACAATTTTGTCAGCACTTATATCATCAATGGGGAGTTTATCTAATGCTTGACGATACTTTTCTTTAAATGCCTGTTTGTCGGGAATTTGCTCAAAATTGTAAAAAGAAGTTCCTGTATATCCAGACAGTTTTAAGGCTGACTGAGCAATTTTTTGGATCATTTGTCCACCGGAAAGATCACCCAAATAACGAGTATAGGAATGAGCTAATAATAGTGCGGGTTCATGGGTAGAAATTTGTCTAATACGCACAATATAAGTTTGAGTAGCAGGTGAAGGTTTAATGGTTTCTTGCCATTGATTCCCATAATAAAATAACATATCTTGTTTTAGGGAAGATTGGCGATTTAGTTCGGGAAAATAAATTAAACTAATTACAGGATGTTGTTTATGTTTCTCAATTGCTGCTTCTAGTTCACTATAAACAAAATAGAAATTACTCAACAACTGAATAAAACAATTTTTATCTACAACTCCTTTGATAAAGCATTTCATGAAACCGACATTTTCAGAATTTGTATGTGCTTGTTGCGTTCCCACACGCAGTTTCATTGCTAAATTATTACTCATTGTTTCTTCCCTCTTGTTGATGTCTGTAGTGTTCTTTTCCAAATTTTAGCGACTTGTTTATCAGTTCACAGCCGATATAATTACAGAAAATTGCTATTCTCTATGAATAGAGTTATCAGCATAATTTATCCAGCACAAATCTCCAGCACAAATCTCCAGCATAAATCTCCAGCATAAATTACTATCAATAGTAATTTCGGCTATTTTTACCACTCCTGAAATTATTTAACTATTATTCTTGGTATAACTATAAAAGTATTCATATTTATTTATGGTTTCCTAAATACATTTGTTTAGTAAATAGGTATTTAAACTATAAGAAAATTCTAGATAATTCAGTATTTTTGTAAAAATTAGTTTCAATAATTTAACTGATGACTAATAACAAATATTCATGCTTATATAATTTTAAGGCAGACAATAGTAAAGCGAATACCTATGGTTAAGTCGTTGGATAAACCCCCAGTTGAGTTACCGAAATCGGGGGTAAAAACACCCGTTCAAGAAACACTATTAACACCCCGGTTTTATACCACTGATTTTGACACAGTGGCCAAAATGGATATTTCTGGGTATGAAACGGAATTAAGGGCTGTAATTGACGAACTCAAAGCAGATTATAACCGTCATCACTTTATACGAGATGATGAATTTAAGCAAGGTTGGGATCACATTGTTGGTGAAAAACGACTGGCTTTTATTGACTTTTTAGAACGTTCTTGTACTTCGGAATTTTCCGGGTTTTTACTGTTCAAAGAATTATCCCGTCGTCTCAAGGATCATAACCCTTTATTATCAGAAGCATTTGCTTATTTAGCACGAGACGAAGCCCGTCATGCGGGGTTTTTAAATAAGTCAATGGCTGATTTTAACCTTTCCCTTGATTTAAGTTACCTCACTAAAAATCGCACCTATACATTTTTCCCCATAGAGTGGGTTATTTACACGGTTTATCTATCGGAAAAAATAGGTTATTGGCGTTATATTTTGGTATATCGTCATATGGAAAAAAATCCCGAATACCAATTTTATCCTCTATTTCGGAAGTTTGAAAGTTGGTGTCAAGATGAGAATAGACACGGTGATTTTTTCAAAGCCTTGTTACGTTCTCAACCCCAATTATGGAATAATTGGAAATCTCGGTTATGGGTGCGGTTTTTCTTAATAACCGTCTTTGCAACTCACACCATGACGGTATTTGAAAGGGGGAATTTCTATGAAATATTAGGTATTCATCCTCGTAAATACAATAATCAGGTAATTGAAGAAACTAACAAAACCGCAGCTAAAGCATTTCCGATTATTTTAAATACTAATCATCCCTATTTCTTCTGGTATTTAGAACAATGTGCATTGTATAATCAGAAAATAATTGATCTCAACAAAATCAACGATTGGGGAATTGTCAAATTTTTCCAAAAGATTCCCTTAGTCTTGATGATTTTTTGGTATATGTTCAAGATTTTTCTGATTAAACCCATAGACACAGAAGCAACTCGTCAACAAGTTTGTTAGTTAGGGAAAGGGGAAAGTTGAATGACCAACAAGATCCCCAAATTCTCTAAGAATTTGGGAATCTAATCCTTATTTTTTACTCTTTAATTGAAAAGGTGTATATTTCCCACCCAAAGCCTCAACAATAGCGCGGGTATTTGCCACCATCATTTTTATATAAGTATCACTATTACTACCTTTTACCCCAATTGAATCAGAATAAAGTGAAGTTGGTGCTAATTTTACTCCTGCTTCTTCCGCAACTGTTTTAATTAAAGCTGGGTTAATTGTTGTTTCTGCAAATATCGCCGGAACACCTGTTTTTTTAACTGATTCTACTAATTTTCTCACCGTTTGAGCGCTTGGTTTTTCTTCTGTACTAATCCCAATTAAAGTTCCAGCAATTGCTATATTATAAGCATTTCCATAATATTGAAAAGCATCATGAGTAGTAATTAATTTACGGTTTTTTGGGGGAATAGTTTGGATTTGTTGCATAATCCAAAGATGTAATTGTTGTAATTCATCAATTAACTTATCTGCATTTTCAGTCAACTTATTTTTATCTGCTGGTGACAAATCAATTAAACTATTTTTAATAGCTTTCACCATCAATATAACATTTTCTGCACTACCCCAAACATGAGGATCTGGAACAATTTTCCCCTGACCTTTATCTAATTTTAAAGATTTGACAACTTCCCCCACAGCCAACTTTTTTGCTTTGTCTCCAGTCGCATTCATTAACTTAATAATTCCCGGTTCTAAATTGTAACCGTTGTACAAAATCAAATTAGCTTTTTCTAAAACTCGACTATCTGCGGGTACTGGTTCATACACATGAGGATCTGCACCAGGTTTCAAAATTCCCGTAATTTGTAATTTTTCTCCGCCAATTTCTTCAGCTAAATCTGCAATAATCGTACTCGTCGCTACGACCTGCGGCGGATTATTTCCCCCCTGTGGGGAGTCGGGAGTACAACCCATTACAGCCAAAGATACCAACATTCCTAGACAAAGGGGATTAAGTAAAGAGAACCTAACCCCCAACCCCTTCCCTGCGAGGGAAGGGGAGTAAGAATAAAAGCCTCTCTCCTCACAGGGGATATGTTTGGAAAGGAGTTTCAGTAATAAGTCATACATTGTATTCAGCATTAGTTTCATTTATCTCAGTGATTACTTCCAATTATAGATATTCTCATATTTTTCTCATTTTTATAGTAAACTCAAAAAATAACTATTTTCACCAAAGTTATGCAAAACATTTCTCATTACCAAAAATCTCATCTATCTACCAAAAATTCAGCAGATATACTTACACAAATCAACATCACTCATCTAAATGTAAATTATCGCACACAGGAAGCATTAAGAGACATTAACTGCACAATTAAACCAGGAAAGATAACAGGTATTTTTGGACCCAATGGAGCGGGTAAAAGTACATTAATGAAAGCTATTTTAGGATTAGTTCCCATCACTAACGGTCAAGTTATATACCAAAATCAGCCCTTAACCCAGCAACTAGAGAAAATTGCTTATGTACCCCAACGTAGCCAAATTGACTGGAATTACCCCGCCACCGTATGGGATGTAGTCATGATGGGGCGTATTAAAAAAACAGGCTGGTTACGTAGTTTCTCTACAGTTAGCCGCCAAATAGCCACACAAGCATTAGCAAAAGTGGGAATAGAAGCATTAAAAAATCGTCCCATTGGTGAACTTTCAGGAGGACAACAACAACGGGTATTTTTAGCCAGGGCTTTAACTCAAGAAGCCGAAATTTTCTGTTTTGATGAACCATTTGTAGGTATTGATCAAAAAACCCAAACTATCATATTTGCAATCCTTCAAGAACTAGCAAAAGCCAATAAAATCGTCTTAGTAGTTAATCATGACTTAGGTGAATCTATTACCCATTTTGATGATTTAATCTTACTAAATTGCGAATTAATCGCCACCGGTTCACGCCAACAAGTCTTAACAGAACATAACTTAAATCGGGCTTATAGCGGAAAAGTTATGTACTTTGCTCAAGCAGCATAATAATTAATAAATATCTTCTCTTCCTCTCTTTCTTCGCGTTCTTTGCGCCTTCGTGGTTCATTTTCATCTATGTTGCAAACACTAATTGAACCGTTGCAATATGGCTTTATGCAACGTTCCTTAATCATTGCCATACTAGTGGGATTATTGTGTGCTATAGTCGGTAGTTATTTAATGGTACAACGCCTAGCATTACTGGGAGATGCTATTAGTCATTCAGTATTACCAGGACTAGCTATAGCCTTCATGATTGGTGCTAATATCTTTGTCGGGGCGTTTATTGCAGGGGTTTTGAGTACCATGGCCATAGCCTTCATTAAAACCCGATCTCCCATTAAAGAAGATGCCGCTATGGGCATAGTTTTTTCTGCCTTTTTTGCTCTGGGAGTTACTTTAATTACAGTCATTCAAAAGGATAATAAAATTGATTTGAATCACTTTCTTTTTGGTAACATTTTAGGGGTAACTGTTGATGAAGTCAGAGATACAGCTATTATTGCAACTATTGTTTTAATAGTAGTTTTCTTATTATATAAAGAACTATTATTTTACACATTTGATCCTTTAGGAGCGCAAGCTGCTGGTTTACCAGTCAATCGTTTAAATTTTGGTTTAATGTTGTTAATTGCTTTAACAATTGTTGCTAGTATGAAAGCTGTGGGAGTAATATTAGTATTATCACTTTTAATTACTCCTGGTGCAACTGCTTATTTATTAGTCAAGCGTTTACATGAAGTGATGATTTTAGGGGCGGTAATTGGGGTAATTTCTAGTATTAGCGGCATGTATCTTAGCTACTTTTATAATTTACCCTCTGGTCCAGCTATTGTATTAGTGGTTTCTGGTTTATTTACCTTGGCTTTATTGTTTAGTCCTCGACATGGGATTTTGATTCCTAGTGTGAATAGGAAATAAAATTATCAAATTATTACTTGGTAATTTTATTACATTTAATGCTGGTTTATATTTACATAATTCCACGCAAATGACCTTTGTTTGTGTATTAGCGATCGCTAATAGAACTTACGCAAGTGTCACACTAAAAATCTGTTGTAGGGTGCTTTACTACTGCATAAATCCTGCAAATAAACAGATTGTTGATATCTGACGCACCCTACCAATGTGCCAGTTGCGTAAATCGTGGCTAATTGACCTTATTTGACTAAACTGGAAAAGTGTTCACAATTACCGCTATTATAATTCTTGAGGTGTTAGATCAAGAGTGTAGCAAACCAGGGGTAAGAAAATGAATGAGATCCAAGGACAACTCCCGATTTTAACTGGAAAGAAAGGAAGATACAAACTTCTTGAACCTTTGGGAAAGGGAGGTTTTGGGGAAACTTTTTTAGCTATTGACTTAGATACGATGAATCAACGCCATTGTGTTGTTAAGCGATTACGAATTGATAATCATTATTCTCCTGAAATAGTTGCAGGGATTAAAAAAGCCTTTGAAAAGGAGGCTAAGGTTCTGGAAGATTTAGGAGTTAGAAGCGGTAA
>LJOT01001038.1 GCA_001672075.1 Anabaena sp. CRKS33 | reverse complement strand
AGGTTAGGTTAGGTTAGGTTAGGTTAGGTTAGGTTAGGTTAGGTTAGGTTAGGTTAGGTTAGTTTAGTTTAGTTTAGTTTAGTTTAGTTTAGTTTAGTTCCTAACAAACCGGTATTGAGGTATTATTGAGAAATGGGTTCCTAACCACATTTTCGATTTCCCCATTTTCGATTTTAATTTCGATATTGCCGTTGTTTTTCTCTCGATATTCCCGTTGTTTCATTTTCGATGTCCCCGTTTTTTCGATTTCCCAGTTTTCGATGTCCCCGTATTCGATATTACCGGCTCCTTTCACTGTAAAGAAGTCTGTGTTGTAACATCCTTTTTAAGAATC
>LJOT01000547.1 GCA_001672075.1 Anabaena sp. CRKS33 | reverse complement strand
ATTCCCCACTGCGACAGAAACAGGTATAGCTCTATTAAGATTATCAGACATTAGCAAAGGTAAAGAATCTATTACCTATCTTGACGAAATTATTAGTAATTTTCCTGAAATAGCACCGCAGGCATTAGTCAAAAAAGCCACATTATTGACAAATTTAAAAGATCATGAATCGGCTGATGGCGTATATAAATTATTAATAGGTAAATATAGTACCAGTGATGAAGCGGCAGAATTTCGCTGGAAAACAGCCCAAACCAAGGCAAAAAACAATGACTTTGAGGGGGCATGGGAATGGGCGCAACCAATTACTGTTAATAACAAGAGTAGTATTCTAGCGCCCAGGGCCGGATTTTGGGTAGGTAAATGGGCGACGATATTAGGCAAACAAGAGGAAGCTGTCACAGCTTATAAGTCTGTGATTAGTGAATTTCCTTACTCTTATTATGCCTGGCGTTCGGCGAGTATTTTGGGTTTAAATGTAGGTAATTTTGACAGCCTGCGCTTGATGAATCTGACAATTATACCATTTCAACGTCCTGTACCACCAGCGGGTTCTGAAACCTTTAAGGAATTGTATTTATTGGGACAAGACCGTGATGCTTGGTTACAATGGGAAACGGAATTTAAAAATAAAAATCAGCCTAGTGTCGCTGAAGAATTTACAGAAGGGTTGATGAAATTAACAAAGGGTGAGTACCTGATTGGAATTGACAAAATTGCCAAATTAGAAGATCGGGAAAAACCCGCCGAAAAAGCCGAATATCAAGCTTTAAGTCAAAAAAGCATCTACTGGCAAGCCCGTTATCCCTTGCCCTATTTTCAGGAAATTGAAAAATGGTCTATTTCCCGTCAACTTAATCCACTGTTAGTAACAGCTTTGATGCGCCAAGAGTCTCGGTTTCAGACAAAAATTAAATCTCCCGTGGGTGCAACAGGGTTAATGCAAGTTATGCCCAGTACAGCAGCGTGGATAGCCCCACAAATGAATGCAGATATCAAAAAAATCAATTTGGAAAATGCCAATGATAATATTATGTTGGGGACTTGGTACTTAGATTATACTCACCGACAGTATAACAATAATTCCATGTTAGCGATCGCTAGTTATAATGCAGGACCGGGTAATGTAGCCAAATGGTTGCAAACCATACCCAAAAAAGATCCTGATGAATTTGTGGAAGAAATTCCCTTTGATGAAACCAAAAATTATGTCCGTCAAGTATTCGGTAATTACTGGAATTACCTGCGACTTTATAACCCGGAAGTATCTAACCTAGTCAGTAAATACTCCCAAGAACATCCAAAATTACCGACGAAATAAATAGTGAAATTGCAAGAGTGCGGGGTGCGGAGTGTAGGGGTGTGGGAGTGGTTTCAATCCCTAA
>LJOT01000546.1 GCA_001672075.1 Anabaena sp. CRKS33 | reverse complement strand
AAGTCTTAAAGTATTAGGTTTATTCATTAGTGGAGGGGCAGTAATTGTTAATGTTTACTTTGCAGGTAGACGTGCAGAGGCTATGGAAGAGACTGCAAAAGCTGCAAATAAAAATGCAGATGCAGCAAATAAAAACGCAGATGCAGCAAATAAAAATGCAGATGCAGCAAATCAAAAACAAATTACAGAAAGGTTTTCTAAGGCTATTGAACAGCTTGGGAGTGATAAACCGGAAGTTAGATTAGGTGGAATTTATACTTTAGAACGAATTGCGAGAGATTCCGCACCAGACCAATGGACAGTTATGGAAGTTCTGACAGCTTTTGTCCGTCAAAATGCACCTGTTATAAAAGAAAATGAGTCACAATCTCCAGAAGATCAAAAAAAATTCCTAGAACTTAGAATTTCTATTCAAGCGTGTTTAACTGTGATTAGAGAACGTAAACACCCAGATTTAGAAAATAAATATCTTGATTTAGCTAGAGTTAATATTAGTGGATTCAACCTCAAAGGATTGAACCTCAAAGGAGCCAACCTCACAGGAGCCAACCTCACGGGAGCCAAACTCACAAGAGCCGACCTCACAGAAGCCAAACTCATGGGAGCCAACCTCACAGAAGCCGACCTCACGGGAGCCAAACTCACAAGAGCCGACCTCACAGAAGCCAAACTCATGGGAGCCAACCTCAAAGAAGCCGACCTCACAAGAGCCGACCTCACAGAAGCCGACCTCATAGGAGCTAAACTCTACAAAGCCGACCTCACAGGAGCCTACCTCATAGCAGCCAACCTCACAGAAGCCAACCTCTACAGAGCCGACCTCATAGCAGCCAACCTCACAGAAGCCAACCTCTACAGAGCCGACCTCATAGAAGCCAACCTCACAGGAGCCTACCTCTACCTCATAGGAGCCAACTGCTTTGAACCGGACTGGATAACAAAAGTTTTGCTCACAGGAGCTGACCTCAAAGGAGCGATACTCACAGGCGCTACAATGCCAGACGGGTCAATTCATGATTAGGAAGATTTGATTATTGTAAATTTTCAATAAACAAGACTTTCTCCCCCACAAAACCGAATATTCAAAACAGTCACTACCATTTTCTAAACCGAATCATATTACTACATAATAGAAATAGAAATTCTATCTTTAGGATTGTTAAGAATGTATCAAACATATCCGCCACTTTCCCCTAAAGAAATATTGTTAAGGTAAGTGGTTTAAAGATTAAAATAACAGTGTAGAATTAGGAGATTTTAGTAATGGCTTTAACAATTTTAGATGAGCAATTAGAAAGTATTCAGCTTTCGGCTGAGGTTCAGGAAAAAGCTTTACAAAAAGCTAAAGAAGGTTATGTAATGACATTATTAGAGGTAGGAGAAATT
>LJOT01000028.1 GCA_001672075.1 Anabaena sp. CRKS33 | reverse complement strand
AGTGCATTACGCCAAGTTTCAAAATCATACCAACCACAGCCAATACAACCTTCCTCAGCTTCATCACCTCGCTGATGTTGGGAAGGCCAATCTTCACCTAATTGATACCAGAATTTAATACCAAAAGGTCTACCGCGTTTACCAGTTTTAATACAACGTTCACAACTTCTCGATTTTAAAAGATTATGATTTCCAGAAGCATCTTTCTTGAGTAATTGAAATTTTTTCCTGATTTCGGTTTCACTCATAGAGGTTAAATGTGGAGCTTCACTGTCTCCCTAACGTTCCATAGGAAATCTATGATCAATAACTAACTCATGCTTCTCTCTTTGTCTCTGCTCTATTACATCTGTATATGAATAAACCTGGAGAATTCTTTGAACTAAAGAAGCTGGTATATTAGAAGCTGAATTAGCTGATTTTATTTCTCCTGTCCAGCAATCTCCTAACCGTATTTGTTGACAATTTTGACAAAAAATCTTTCTTGTTTCAATGACAAGACCAGGACGACTCCTTGTCCCGCGTTGTAGTCCTTGAATACCCCCACCACCAGCATACTGAGTTGATCCAATATTTTTATTTTCAGGCTATTTTATGAAATGTCACCAGATCCAAAGTTCAAAAACATGATTAAACCTTAAAATATGTCAGTTAAATCAACTTTATGTCTTTTGTAACGGTAAGAATTAACTAAGTCGGACTAGAATTAACCCGGCCAGTTATTGCTGAAGTTCCTAATATGGGAGGTTTAATTTTGATTAAGTTGAAAGTTGGTATTAATGGATTTGGTCGTATTGGTAGACTTGTACTACGCGCTGGTTTGAATAATCCTCATATTGAGTTTGTAGGAATTAATGATTTAGTTCCTCCCGATAATCTTGCCTATCTTCTTAAGTATGATTCTACTCACGGTAGATTAAAAAGTCAGATTGAAGCTAAAGAAGACGGTATTATTATTGACGGTCATTTTATCCCTTGTGTATCTATGCGAAATCCTGCGGAACTACCTTGGGGTAAATTTGGTGTAGATTATGTTGTTGAATCTACGGGACTTTTTACTGATTATGCTGGGGCTGAAAATCATCTCAAAGCTGGTGCAAAACGGGTAGTAATTTCTGCACCGACAAAAGAACCGGAAAAAGTAAAAACCATGGTGATGGGTGTAAATCATCACTTGTTTGATCCCGCTAAAGATCTAATTGTCTCCAATGCTAGTTGTACTACAAATTGTTTAGCGCCTATTGCTAAGGTCATTAATGATAATTTTGGTTTATCTGAAGGTTTAATGACTACAGTTCACGCTATGACTGCAACTCAACCTACGGTAGATGGTCCTAGTCGTAAAGATTGGCGTGGTGGACGGGGTGCGTCTCAAAATATTATTCCTTCGGCTACGGGGGCTGCTAAAGCGGTGGCTTTGGTATTACCAGAATTAAAGGGTAAATTAACTGGTATGGCTTTTAGAGTTCCTACTCCTGATGTTTCTGTAGTTGATTTAACTTTTAAAACTACTAAAGCTACTTCTTACAAAGAAATTTGTTTAGCAATGAAAAAAGCTGCGGAAGGTAATTTAATTGGTGTGTTAGGTTACACAGATGAAGAAGTAGTATCTACAGATTTTCAGGGTAATTGTCATTCTAGCATTTTTGATGCAGGAGCGGGAATTGAACTCAATTCTAATTTCTTTAAGGTTGTGTCTTGGTATGATAACGAATGGGGTTATTCTAACCGTGTTGTTGATTTAATCTTATCAATGGCGAAAAAAGAACAATTAATTTAGATAGTTATTCATTGTCAATTGGTAATGATCAATTCTCAATTGTTAATTATTTATTGTTAATTGTTAACAATAAATTAGCATTGTTTGCCTATCCATAATTAATTGTTGTTATTAAGGGCTTAATGGGGTGTGCTACTTTACCATTATTCCTTATACAATTATGCGTCGCACTAAAATTGTTTGTACTATTGGACCTGCTACATCTTCACCTGAAAAATTAGAAGCTATAGTGAAAGCGGGAATGAATATGGCGCGGTTAAATTTTTCTCATGGTGCTTATGAGGCTCACGCTCAGGTTTTTCATAATTTACAGCGTATTGGTAATGACTTAAACAAACCTATTGCAATCATGCAAGATTTGTGTGGTCCAAAAATTCGGTTAGGAAAATTACCACCAGAAGGGTTAATGTTAGAGGCTGGTAGTGAAGTGACATTTCTTTTACAAGAAAAGGGTGAAAGTATTGATGAGTTACCCTTACCGCTACCAACTTTATTTGCTATGATGCGATGTGGTGAACCAATTTTAATTAATGATGGTCGAGTAAAATTAACTGTTACTAGTCGTGACGCTGATAAAATTCGCGCTCATGTTAATATTGGCGGTTTGGTTTCTTCTCATAAAGGTGTAAATTTACCCGCAACTCCTTTACCTCTTAGTTCGATTACCGAAAAAGATTTAATGGATTTGCGCTTTGGGATACAATTAGGTGTAGACTGGGTGGCGGTTTCTTTTGTCCGCTCTCCTCAAGACCTCGAACCTGCACGGAGAATGATTGAAGGTGCTGGTTCAAAAATTCGTCTAATTGCTAAAATTGAGAGAGCAGAAGCAGTAGAACAGTTAGATGCTATTTTAGAAGTCGCTGACGGAATTATGATTGCTCGTGGCGATTTAGGAGTAGAAGTACCTATTTATCAAGTTCCGCTGATTCAAAAAGAAATTGCGCGTCGTTGTAATCAAGCTGGTAAACCAGTAATTACAGCTACGCAAATGCTAGAATCAATGATTAGTGCGCCAGATCCTACTCGCGCTGAAGCTACAGATGTTGCTAATTCTATTTTAGATGGCACAGATGCGGTTATGTTATCTGGAGAGACAGCCATGGGTGAATATCCTATTGCTGCGGTGCAAACAATGCACAATATTGCACTACAAACAGAAACAGCATTACAAGAGGGAAATAGACATTCTTGGGTACCAACAGCAGGTAGTTTGACAGTGACAGAATCAGTGTCTCAAGCGGTATGTCGCATTGCTTATGAAACTGGCGCTAAGGCAATTTTGTGTAATACTACATCGGGAAGTACAGCCAAACTGGTTTCTAAATACCGTCCCAGCACACCAATTATTGCTCTAACGTCGGATTCCACCGCCTACCGTCAATTGGCTTTATCCTGGGGTGTAGAACCCCTACTCATTCAACCTGTTCACAATGCTGAAGAAATGTTTATTAATGTGGTAGACACAGTTGTCAATAGTGGTTTAGTTAAGGAAGGAGATAAGGTTGTGATTACCTCTGGTGTCCCCATTGGTACACCTGGAACAACCAATTTAATTAAAGTGCATTCTATTGGACAGCCAATTACGCCTTGACACCTCTAAAATGGGTAGTTGATAATTCCTAATTGGGAAATCCTAATTCCCTGTTCCTTGTTCCTTGACCACTGACCACTGACTACTGACCACTGACATTGGAGTATGTTATGCCTAAGAACTTACTAGAAGCACTACGGGCAGTAACCGTTGTGGTAGCGGATACCGGAGACATTCAAGCGATTGAAAAGTTTACACCTCAAGATGCTACTACCAATCCCTCACTGATTACTGCTGCGGCGCAAATGCCGGAATATCAGGATATAGTTGATCAAACGCTGCTCAAAGCTAAAAAAGATGCTGGTGTAGGTGCTAGTCAAGCACAGGTGGTATCTCTGGCTTTTGACCGTTTGGCGGTATCCTTTGGATTAAAGATTTTGCAAATTATCCCCGGTCGTGTGTCTACAGAGGTAGATGCGCGGTTATCTTATGATACAAATGCCACTGTAGCAAAAGCCCGGGATTTGATTGGTCAGTATCAAGCCGCTGGTGTTGCCAAAGAGCGGGTTTTGATTAAGATTGCAGCTACTTGGGAAGGTATAAAGGCTGCGGAAATTTTGGAAAAAGAAGGTATTCACTGTAACTTAACTTTACTGTTTGGTCTGCATCAAGCGATCGCCTGTGCGGAAGCTGGTGTAACTTTGATTTCTCCTTTCGTTGGTCGTATTCTTGACTGGTATAAGAAGGATACAGGCCGCACTAGCTACCCCGCAGCGGAAGATCCAGGGGTATTATCTGTCACCACCATTTATAACTACTTTAAGAAGTTTGGTTATCAAACTGAGGTGATGGGTGCTAGTTTCCGTAATATGGGCGAGATTACTGAATTGGCTGGTTGTGATTTGTTAACTATTTCTCCCGGTTTGTTGGCAGAATTGCAAAATACTGTGGGGGAATTACCCAGAAAACTTGATCCAGCAAAGGTAGCAGATTTATCAATTGAGAAAATTTCCATTGATAAAGCGACTTTTGAGCAAATGCACAATGGCGATCGCATGGCTTCTGATAAACTAGCAGAAGGTATTGATGGTTTTACCAAGGCTTTGATTTCCTTGGAACAACTATTAGCTGAAAGATTGACTCGTTTGGAAAGCCAGAAAGTTACTGCTTAATAAATGTTGGTGCTTTGAAACCCCTGTAGAGATGTTCTATGGAACGTCTCTACATCTGTTTTTAGTTTTTGATGATAATCGAATAAATCGCGGTCGTTGTGATAATATAACTAATTTTAATAGCAAAATTTTTCTGAGGGTTAATCAACGGTAGATAATGGAAGTAAGCAGTCGGGAGTTCTCATGACCCGCAGAGAGAAATTAATTAAGCGGTTTCTTAGCATTCCCAAGGATTTCACCTGGGAGGAATTAGTCAGCTTGCTTTCGGTTTTTGGGTTTGAGGAAGTCAGCACGGGAAAAACGGGGGGTTATCGGCGGCGTTTTCTCAATGATGCGGGAGTGATTATTACGTTACATAAACCCCATCCTCAAAATATTCTCAAACGATATCAGATTGAACAGATTATCGAGATTCTCCAAGGGGAAGAATTGCTATGAATAACATGATGCAATACAAGGATTATTTCGGGTCTATTCACTATAGTGATGACGATAAAATCTTCTACGGACAGGTGGAATATATCCGCAGTTTAATTAGTTTTGAAGGGGAAGATGTAGTTAGTCTCAGGGCTAGTTTTCAGGAAGCAATTGATGATTATTTGGCTCTGTGTGAAGAAAAAAGTATTGAGCCTGAGAAGCCGTTTAGAGGTAGTTTTAATGTGCGTGTGGGTAGTCAACTTCATCGTCAAGCGGCCTTATTTGCTCAACAACGGGGAGTGAATCTGAATAAGTTGGTGACTGACGCACTGGAACGTTATTTGAAGGGGGAATCGTTGGAAAATGCTTGAGGAATTACGGATATGAGATACACTGTTAAAGCAACGATTTAAGCAATTTACACAGGGAGTAGCACAGGATAATCTCAGTCTATCTAAATTACTTTGACAAAATTTCCAGTCCCCAATGATGCGGAATGTGGGTTTAATCACCAATTATGGCTAAATTATAACTTGTGAATTTTGGCTAGATCAAAATAGTTTAAATCATTAAATATGGGGAAAATTAGAAAAAATTATGAATCAAGCTCTTGAATACAAGCGTATACTCAATATTCTTAAACTTGACTTTATCTCAACCTAGTGTAATACTGTCACTATATTTTTAGTGGGTAGCTTAATTCAAATTCATCAAAACTGAATTTGAAACGGAGGAACCAAGTATTTGGGGCTAATCTTATGAGAGACACCTTCCAGTCTTAGCCCGTCAGCTAACTCCGTCAGCAATGGAAGGAACTCCCAAAATCTTGGCTGTAATTCCAGTTATGATTGGGTCTTCCTTAATAAGTTCTAGATTTTAGATTACAGATAAATCTAAAATTTAAAATTGTCATCCCCGCTTCTCATTGGTCAATTGTTTCAAGGGAGAGAAGTTAAAACTGTGAAAATTAAACCAATATTGGCACGTTTACAAAGTGCTATCGGTCGTGATGACCTAATTGAACAAATGGTTTTACTGCCAGGAACTCAAAAATCATCTGCTAAAAAAGGTTCAAAGGCGAAATCAGCTAATCTAATTGTCGCTTATAATGGTTCACCTCAAAGTCATACAGCCTTAGATATTGCTTTTTGGATTGCTCACCAAACGACTTTAGCTACTAACTATCAAGTTACAGTTCAAGCTGTTTATGTAGTAGAAGAAAAATTAAATCATCAGTCTCTTGATATCTTCAAAGTTCCAGAAAATCAAGCTCAATTAGAATATCAATTGGGGAATATATCAAAGTCAGTTGCATTGGGATTAAATCGCTCAAAAGGAACAGCAATTTTACCCCAGTTAGAAAGAGAATCTAGAACTTCTCTCCAGGAAGCAGATAGAATTATTTGGCAAGCAAAAACTCTCGCTGAAGAATGGCAAGGTTCATTTAGTTCTCATCTGCGCTTTGGTAATGTTGCTAAAGAACTTAAAAAAGTTGTCCAATTAGAAACCGCTGATATTCTCTTTTTAGGCTGCAAATCTACTGATCATCCCATGATTGAAACATTAGGTAAAAATTTCCCTTGTGCAGTGTTAGGTATTCCCCATTGTCTTGATAAATAATCTCTTTTTTCAATGACCGAAAAAAATCGGATACAAGCCCCGTCCTTCTAGGACGGCTTTATAGTAAACTAGGAAGTATCAAGGAATCCTCGCTCATGAAAGGATGAGGAGGTATGTCAATGGGAATTAAATTGAAATTAAGTAGGTGAACGGAAAAAAACCAACATAAGTAACGAAAAGTAAAGTTGTCCAAAACCTGTTCCCTGTTCCCTGTTCCCTTGTCATAACGACAATTTTTAACGCCAACCTACTTATGAAAAAGCCACTTAAAGTATAAGTGACTTTTTTATAATTCCTAACTTAAATTTGTCGGGGTAAGTACAGCGCGTAAATTTGAATTTATGAAAATACTCGTCCTCAATGCCGGTTCTAGCAGCCAAAAGAGTTGTCTGTATGACATGACAACCACAATTCCTCCTCTAGCACCCCAACCCCTCTGGGAAGGGAAAATCAACTGGACTGAAGACAAAAATCAGGCGGAAATTACAGTTAAAACGGCTATCGGTGCAACTCTAGAAAAAACTATTGTCAGTGATTCCCCAGAGGTACAATTTGCTTATTTGTTGTCTACTCTTATACATGGTGCAACTCAGGTAATTGATGATTTATCAGTGATTGATGTGGTAGGACATCGGGTAGTACATGGTGGTCAAGAGTACAAAGAAGCTGTAATAATTACGGAAGATGTCAAACAGGCGATCGCTCGTTTATGTAATCTAGCACCAGCACACAATCCATCCGCTTTGGCAGGTATTGAAGCTATGGAAAAAAGTTTGGGCAATATTCCTCAAGTCGCAGTTTTTGATACTGGATTTCATAACACTTTACCAGATGCAGCGGCCATCTATCCAATCCCATATAATTTCGCAGAAAAAGGTATTCTTCGTTACGGCTTTCATGGCATTAGTCATCAGTATTGTGCTAATCGGGCTGCGGAAATTCTTGGTCAAGATTTACCATCTCTGCGGATAATTACTTGTCATTTAGGTAATGGTTGTTCCTTGGCGGCTATCAAAAATGGTTGCAGTGTTGATACAACAATGGGATTTACCCCCCTAGATGGTTTAATGATGGGTAGCCGCAGTGGTTCAATTGATCCGGGTATTTTAATTTATTTATGGCAACAGTATAATTACTCTAGTGAAGAATTAGATAATATGTTAAATAAACTTTCAGGATTACGAGGTATTTCTGGAGTATCAAGTGATTTAAGGGATGTGATAGCCGCTAAAGAACAAGGTAATAAACGCGCCCAATTGGCTTGGGATATGTACGTACATCGCCTCCGGTCTGGTATCGGCGCAATGCTGGCTAGTTTAGCAGGGTTAGATGTACTAGTTTTTACTGCCGGAGTAGGAGAAAAATCAGCAGAAATACGTCAAGCTGCTTGTGAATCCTGGGGATTTTTGGGACTGAAAATTGATGTAGAGAAAAATCAACAACAACCTGTTGATATTGATATTGCTACATTTGACTCAATGGTGCGCGTTTTAGTCGTAGAAACTCAAGAAGATTGGGCAATAGCGCAACAATGTTACAAATTACTGCAATAATGAAAATCCTCCCCTGTTCCCTGTAACCTGTAACCTGTTCCCTGTAACCTGTTCCCTGTAACCTGTTCCCTGTTCCCTGTTCCCTGTTCCCTACTATGTTTTTATCTCGTGAAGCTATTACCACACCCTTAGTCGCTTGTTTGTGTATTGTCAGCATTAGCTTAATGCAAATACCAAGAATGCAAAAATTATTAATCAATAAACAATCTCTCTCAGTAGAAACTCTAGAAAAAGACCTCAAAAAAGAGAGTCTCCGTTTAAGCTTACTCCAGAATTTACCCAGTTTTAGTTATAAAAACTTAATTGCAGATTGGGTATATATTGATTTTTTGCAATTCTTTGGCGATAATGAGGCCAGGGATAAAACCGGGTACAGTCTCAGCCCAGAATATTTTCAAGTTATTCTGGAAAATGATCCACGTTTTTTAGAAGCTTATCTAGGGCTTTCTGTAAGTACCTCTTTATACGCCGGAATGCCAGAAAAGTCTATAGCTTTAATGGCACAAGGGTTAAAATCCCTATCTCCACAATTACCACAAAAATCCTATTTTATCTGGCGTTATAAGGGTACAGATGAGTTATTATTTTTAGGTGATGCTCAAGCAGCACAAATATCTTTTCTTAAAGCCGCAGCATGGGCAAATACTTACACCGATACAGAAAGTAAACGGATAGCATTTGTTTCTCAAAAAACAGCGGAATTTTTGAGTAAAAACCCTGATAGTAAATCAGCGCGAGTTGCTACATGGGCGATGGTTTTAAATAATAAACTAGATGAAAGAACTCGCAAACGAGCAATTAGGGAAATTGAAGCTTTAGGGGGAGAAGTAGTCACTAAGCCAGACGGTACAAACAGTATTAGATTACCAGAAAAAGATTGATGGGTTAGTGGTCAGTGGTGATTGGCCTTTCTTTGTCCGGTGGGAATGATTACAATAGAAGTCCTACATTCTTAAATTTTAGACTTGTGGAGGATAGAAGATCATTTGTAGCATGACAAAAGGACTATTTTGAGATATCTTAAGATAAGTTAACATAATTATCATAATGTCCTCTTCCTTAGAGAAGCTACGTATAAGCAGCAAACAAGTACAGGAGAAACAACATCGGTGAATAATAAAAAATGGAGAAATACGGGGCTGTACGCGCTCCTTTTTATAGTTGTCATTGCGCTAGGAACAGCATTTTTTGACAAACAACCTCAAAACAGAGAGACATGGCGCTACAGTCAGTTTATCCAAGAAGTTGAACGGGGTAGAGTTGAAAGAGTTAGTTTGAGTTCCGACCGCTCTACAGCACTGGTAACACCCAAATATGACGAAAAGAAAAAGATCGTTACTTTAGTTAATGACCCTGATTTAATCAATACCCTCACCGCTAAGGGTGTTGATATTGCTGTATTACCTCAAGCAGACGAAGGATTTTGGTTTAAGGCTCTCAGCAGCTTATTCTTCCCTGTATTGCTGCTAGTTGGCTTATTTTTCCTCCTCCGTCGCGCTCAAGGCGGTCCTGGTAGTCAAGCTATGAACTTTGGTAAATCTAAGGCCAGAGTACAAATGGAACCCCAAACCCAAGTTACCTTTGGTGACGTGGCAGGTATTGACCAAGCCAAATTAGAACTAAACGAAGTTGTAGACTTTTTAAAGAATGCCGATCGCTTTACCGCCATTGGTGCGAAAATTCCTAAAGGTGTACTTTTAGTTGGACCTCCTGGTACTGGTAAAACCCTGCTTGCACGGGCTGTAGCTGGTGAAGCTGGTGTTCCTTTCTTCTCAATTTCCGGTTCGGAATTTGTGGAAATGTTTGTGGGTGTGGGTGCTTCCCGTGTCCGTGATTTATTTGAACAAGCGAAAACTAATGCTCCTTGTATCGTCTTTATTGATGAAATTGACGCGGTAGGTCGTCAACGGGGCGCTGGTTTAGGTGGTGGTAATGACGAACGGGAACAAACCCTCAACCAGTTACTAACGGAAATGGATGGTTTTGAAGGTAACACTGGCATTATTATTATTGCTGCTACTAACCGTCCTGACGTATTAGACGCGGCTTTATTACGTCCTGGTCGTTTTGACCGTCAAGTTGTAGTTGACCGTCCTGACTACGCAGGAAGAAGCGAAATATTGAGAGTTCACGCCCGTGGTAAAACTCTATCTAAAGATGTAGACTTGGATAAAATCGCCCGTCGGACTCCTGGTTTTACCGGCGCTGATTTATCTAATTTACTCAATGAAGCCGCAATTTTAGCCGCACGTCGGAATTTAACTGAAATTTCGATGGATGAAATTAATGATGCTATTGACCGCGTATTAGCAGGTCCTGAAAAGAAAGACCGGGTAATGAGCGAAAAGCGCAAAACTTTGGTAGCATACCATGAAGCAGGTCACGCTTTAGTTGGGGCTTTAATGCCTGACTATGACCCTGTCCAAAAGATTAGCATTATCCCTCGTGGTCGTGCTGGTGGTTTGACTTGGTTTACTCCTAGTGAAGACCGCATGGACACTGGTTTATATAGCCGTGCGTATCTGGAAAATCAAATGGCCGTGGCTTTAGGTGGTCGTCTCGCTGAAGAAATTATCTTTGGTGAGGAGGAAGTGACGACAGGTGCTTCTAATGATTTACAGCAGGTGGCCAGGGTAGCTAAACAAATGATAACTCGCTTTGGTATGAGCGATCGCTTGGGTCCAGTAGCCCTTGGTCGTCAACAAGGAAATATGTTCCTGGGTCGAGATATTATGTCTGAGCGCGATTTCTCGGAAGAAACTGCTGCTGCTATTGATGAAGAAGTGCGGAAGTTGGTTGATACTGCTTACAGTCGAGCTAAAGAAGTTTTACTCGATAACCGCAAGGTTTTAGATGAAATTGCTCAAATGCTAATTGAAAAGGAAACCGTAGACGCTGAGGAATTACAAGCAATTCTTGGTAATAACGATGTGAAAATGGCTGCTTTTGCGTAATTTTTCCTAAACTTTTTAAAAGGGTAATTCTGGTTTTTCTGGAATTACTCTTTTCCTTGTTCTCTTTTGCGAATTGCTAATCTATAGAACTCATATTTGATTCTTGAAAAAAATTAGGTATTGTAGGGTGCGTCATACTGCATAAATTCTCTCAATCAACAGATTTGTAATATCTGACGCACCCTAAGTATCTTTTCATAAATCAAATATTATTCCTATAGCATAATAAGTACCTAACAGCCGTTTTTGTTACCTTAATTCAACGTAATCAGTAAAACTATATGAAATTAGACTTTATAGAATATTGTCAAGATAAAGATTTGCCAAGTGAGTGGTGTTTAAATGGTTGTCAATTAGGTAATGTAAACTTGATTGTTGGCAAAAATGCTTCTGGCAAATCGAGAATGCTTAGAAGTATTAAATTTTTATCAGATTTTCTATCTGGTGAAGAAAAGCTCAGTAGACTTGATGGTAGGTTAAGAGAGTGGAAACTAACTTTTGATTCTCATAACGGAGACAATAAAAAAGTCTACATATTGAAAGTTGAGAATAGTCTAGTAATTGAAGAAAGTTACACTATTGGATCTAAATTTTATCTCATGAGAGATAAATCAGGTGTAGGCAAAATTTGGGCTAAACAATTAGAAAAAGAAATTGATTTTCAAACACCTACTAATGAAGTCGCAGCTTTCCATCGAAGAGATTCTATCCAGCATCCTTTTTTTGAAGACGTTTACACTTGGGCAAATTTATTGAGGTATTACGAATTTGGAACAGATTTAGGCAGAAGTAGTCTTGATGCAATTAATACCGAAAGCGTTGCGATCATCAAAAAAAATATAGACTTCAACAATAAAAATCATGTAATTCGCATATTCAAATTAGGAGAAAAAGAGTTAGGAGAAAGTTTTATTGAATCTATCAAATCAGATATGTTATTTGTTGGTTACAGAATAGATGAAATTGGTACAAAAACGCCATCAACTTCGATTTTTCAAGAAGATAAATCCTATTTACCAGAGGTAAAACTGCAATATCTTTATGTTCAAGAAAGTGATTTAAAAGATAAAACTGAACAATCAATAATATCTCAAGGGATGTTTAGAGTATTATCTTTAATTATTCAAATAAACTACTCACTATTAGCTAAAAAGCCTAGTTGTATCTTAATAGATGATATTGGGGAAGGACTAGATTTTGAAAGGTCATCAGCAATGATTAAATTACTGGTTAATAAAGCAAAAACTGGTTTAGTTCAGTTAATTATGACCACTAATGATAGATTTATTATGAATGGTGTTCCTTTGGAATGTTGGTCAGTAATTGAGAGACAACCAGGATTAGCTAAACTTCATAACATACATAATTCAAAAGAAATATTTGATGATTTTAAATTTACTGGATTAAACAATTTTGACTTTTTTGCAACTCAATTCTATATAGAGGGGTTTGGTAATGAGGAGAATATAGAACAGTGAAAAAATTAGCTATTTTTGTGGAGGGTAAAACGGAACAAATTTTTGTCCAAAAGTTGCTAAAAGAAATTGCTGGCCAATTACATATTTCTATAGAAATTAAATCTAGAGAAAATAGTAACTCGGCTCAAGTAATAATGAAAGATACTGTTACTTCTGCAACAAAATTTTATGTTTTAATTTATAATTCATGCAATGATGAAACTGTTGTGTCAGATATGAGAGAACTATATAATTCTTTATCTATAGAAGGATATGAGAGAATAATAGGACTAAGAGATGTTTATCCAATACCTATAGCTGAAACATCTAAACTGCAAAGAGGTTTAAATTATTCTTTACCAAAAGGATCAATTCCTATAAATATAGTGCTTGCTGTTATGGAAGTAGAAGCATGGTTTTTAGCAGAATATAATCATTTTATCAAAATAGATACCAGTTTAACACCAGATAAAATTCAAGAAATTTTTGGTTTTAATCCTAAGAGTGATGATATGGAACAAAGACCTCATCCTGCTGATGATATAAAACAGATTTATAACTATGTAGGTAAAGGTTATAACAAGAGTGAAAAACAACTCAATAGACTTGCATCTAATTTAGATTACGAGTTTCTATATATCCACCTTGCTAATAATGTTCCTAGTCTGGGAGAATTTATTGGGTATATTGACAAATTCATGATCTCTTAGGCAGTATGCTTAGTGGTGCACAGAGTTAATAGTCTTTTATTCTATTTGCAAAACTAAGGTTTCTTCTCCTGGATTAATTAAGGTTTTTCCCACTGGTAAAATGGCTAAAGCATTAGTTTGGGATAAGTTAATTAAGTTCCCTGAATTTAAATTACCACTGGTTTGCTGAAATTCATAAATACCATCATTTAATTTTAAATTACCCCAAATATAAGTTTCCATTTTTCCGTTAGATTTTAATTCGCAATGAGATTTCACTTTTAAAAATTTCGCTTCCCAACCCTGATTAATTCCTGAAAGTTTTTTAATTGTCGGTTCTACAAATCTCCAAAATGTCACTAAAGCAGAAACGGGATTTCCTGGTAAACCAAAATAAAGAGAATTAGGAAATGTAGCAAATGTTAAAGGTTTTCCTGGACGCATTTGCACAGCACGAAAATGAATTTCTGTTCCTAAAGATGTTAATATATTAGCAATATAATCATAATCACCTACGGAAACTCCACCAGAAGAAATAACTATATCACTATTATTAATAGCATAATTTATAGTCTGTGTTAACGCGCTAGGATTATCTTTAACAATTCCTAATGGTAACACTTCTGCACCCAAGTTACGTACTAAAGCTGCTAAAGCATATTGATTAGAATCTACTATTTGTCCGGGTTTTAGAGTTTGTTCTGGTGTTACCAACTCATCACCACTGGAAAAAATTGCCACCCGTGGACGACGGAAAACACTGATTTTTGGTAATTGTGCTGCGGCTAAAATCGCAATTTCTGCTGCATTGAGGGTAATTCCCGCTGGTAAAAGTTCTGTTCCTGCTTGATAAAAGTCTCCTTGTTTTCTGACAAATTCTTGGGGTTGAGGTCTAGCAAAAATAAAAACTTGATTCTCCTGTAAATTAGTTTTTTCCTGCATAATTACAGTATCTGCACCTTTTGGGATTATTGCACCAGTGAAAATCCTGGCTGCTTGTCCTGGTTTAATAGGATTTTGAGGTTGATATCCTGCGGGAATCTCTTCGACAATTTCCAAAATTGTGGGATTTTCAGAACTTGAATTTTGCACATCTTCATAACGTACAGCAAAACCATCCATTGCGGAATTATCCCAATGAGGAAAATCTAAAGAACTAATTACAGGAGTTGCTAAAATCCGCTGAAATGCTGTCAATAAATCCACAACTTCAAGATCATGTTCTTTATTTAAAGGTTGGACATGATTGAAAATAATTGTTTCTGCATCTTTGACTGATAACATAGTAAATAAATGTGTTATTTGATTTGATAAATTAAAAATACCGAACCAATTTGACCTAAATTCTCGACATAGATTTTATTATTATAAAACAATCCTGGAGACATTCCTCCATCAAATAACATTCCTTCCTGAATTGTCCCTAAACAGTTATTTCTAGCAATTCCTGTTAAAACATTATCAAATTGATGGGGTAATAATTCTTTATTGTTAGCAGAAACTTGAATAATAGAATTAGCTTTTACATCATTTACTAATAAAATTACAAAACCTTTACTGGTAATAGCAACTAGAGAACGATTAGTAGCACCTTCACAAGCAAATTTTCCTAACGCTTGACAAATATCTTTGAATTTTCCTTGATTATAAAATCTCCCATTACCCCCCACTATATTGTAATTGAGAATATTTGTTCCTCTTCTTCCAGTTCCTATAGTGGCTTGACGTTGTTGAGGATTTCCTGATGATATTCCAAAGGAAGAACGTCTATTTTTAAATACTCCTGAATATTCAACACCGCGAGAAATATTTAAACCTTGAGGTTGATTTTTTGGATCTATATAGTCAGCATTAATAGCTGCAATTGGTGATTTACCATTTAATTTAGAATTACTATCAGTGATAATTTCTCGAAACTGTTTTGGTACATATTCTCTGCGAAATCTTCCCCTAGAATCCTTAGCATAAATCTGATGATCTAAACCGACATTGACTTTAAAATCTAACCTGGGAGATTGAGGATTAAAAACAATTACATGATTAATCCCTTTTTTATATCTTTCTCCATTATTATTAGTCTGAAAAAACTCAATACTAAATTGAGGATTTTTACCAGGACAGTTAACAGACTGTTTTGCTTTTGAATTAGCTATGACACCCTCTGAACCTGATATTAAAGCCGCTGTTATTGTCGCAATAGATATTAAAAATAATTTATTTGTGTTCATTTGTCAAGGCGGGAAAAGTATAGATGATGATTACAACTATTTGACTTTTAAATCAGATAAAGCATTAATATAACCGCTTGTAAAAATATAGGGTGAGCCATGCCCACCCTAAACAACTAGCCTATCACTTGTGCTGAATTCTGTTTATCCAATTTGAGCATCAACACACCCAAAGGAGGTAAACACAAATCTAAGGAATAAGGACGATTATGCAAAGACCAATCATCAGTCCATTTACCACCTAAGTTCCCCATATTACTACCGCCATACTGACGGGCATCACTATTGAACAACTCGGTATAAAAACCCTGTTCTGGAACACCTATGCGATAGTGGGAATGGGGTTGGGGAGTAAAGTTACAAACCACAATGATAAAATCACTAGAATTTTTGTCACGACGGATAAAAGAAACTACACTATGGCTGTTATCAGTACAGTCAATCCACTCGAACCCTGCTTGGTCAAAATCTTGACTGTATAAAGCAGGTTCAGAACGGTAAAAATAGTTAAGAGACTGGAAAAAATATTTTAACTGTCGGTGTGGTTCATACTGTAATAAATGCCACTCCAAATCAGCCCAAGCATTCCACTCACTCCATTGTCCAAATTCCATGCTCATAAACATGGTTTTCTTACCAGGGTGAGCAAACATATAAGTAAATAAACAACGGACATTAGCTAACTTTTGCCATTGATCACCCGGCATTTTACCGATCATATTACTTTTGCCATGGACGATTTCATCGTGGGACAGAGCTAACATGAAATTCTCGCTGTGGTTATACCACATACTAAAGGTAATGTTGTTTTGATGGAACTGACGAAACCACGGGTCCATACTGAAGTAATCCAGCATATCGTGCATCCAGCCCATATTCCACTTCAAGTTAAAGCCCAATCCCCCTGTATAGGTAGGCCAGGATACCATTGGCCAAGATGTAGACTCTTCCGCAATGGACAGCACACCGGGATAATAACCAAATAGTAGGCTATTAACTTGACGTAAAAAATCCGCAGCTTCTAAATTTTCTCTACCACCGTATTCGTTGGGCAACCATTCCCCTGCTTTCCGGCAATAGTCGAGGTAGAGCATGGAAGCAACGGCATCAACACGAATTCCGTCAATGTGGTATTTATCAAACCAGAATAGGGCATTGGACACCAAGAAATTACGGACTTCATGACGATTGTAGTTAAATACTAAAGTCCCCCATTCCTTATGTTCACCTTTGCGGGAATCAGCGTGTTCATACAAGTGACTACCATCAAAGAAGGCTAAACCGTGACCATCTTTAGGGAAGTGACCAGGAACCCAGTCTACAATTACACCAATGCCATTTTTATGACATTCATCCACGAAATACATAAAGTCTTCGGGAGTACCAAAGCGGGATGTAGGCGCAAAGTAACCAGTTACTTGATAACCCCAAGAACCATCAAAGGGGTGTTCGGCAATGGGTAGAAGTTCCAGATGGGTATATCCTAATTCCTTGACGTAGGGAATGAGTTTAGCTGCTAATTCCCGATAAGTGAGAAACCGTGCGCCGGTTTTTAGTTCAGAAACCACAACTACAGCTTCATTTTCCCCGTTTGGTAATTTGGCTGGTTCAGCACTAGCAGCGTGTAACCAAGAACCTAAATGGACTTCGTACACGGAAATAGGTTGACTGAGGGGGTCAGTATGTCGGCGCTTTTCTAGCCAGTCTTCGTCATTCCAGGTGTAGGAATTTAAGTCTGTAACAATAGATGCTGTTTTCGGACGTGGTTCTTGCTGAAAACCGTAAGGATCAGATTTTTCGTAAATATGTCCTGCAAAATTTTTGATTTCGTATTTGTAATGTTCTCCTACACCGATTTCGGGAATAAATAATTCCCAAACCCCTGTGTGTCCTTTCCGCATTTGGTGTTTGCGTCCATCCCACAGGTTAAAATCTCCTAATACAGAAACGTTGCGGGCATTGGGAGCCCAAACCGCAAAATAAACACCTTTAATCCCATCTACTTCTGTAGTATGCGCTCCCAATTTCTCATAAATGCGGTGATGATTGCCTTCACTAAATAAATGCAGATCAAATTCTGTTAAGTGGGCAGAACGGAAAGCATAAGGATCATTCACAACCCGCTCATGTTCCCCTTCTTTAATCCGTAACTGATAATTTTTCAGTTCTGCGGTTTCAATGGTACACTCAAAAAAGTGAGGATTATGCACTGTGTCCATTGGGTATTCTTTCCGCTCCTCTGGAATTACCACCCAGGCAGCACTGGCATTTGGTAGGTAGGCTCGCACAGCCCATACAGTTTTACCATTTTGCTCGATGAGATGAGGACCGAGGATTTCAAACGGATCATGATGCTGATTGTGAACGATGCGATTAACCTGTTCAGGGGCGACCGTGGTTATGGACATGAAGCTACCTATGTGATATACGATGATTAGCTAAATCTACTTTTTATCTCTTTATATTCTCGCATCATTAGTCATTAGTCATTAAGTAGGTTGGCGTGAAAAATTGTCGTTATGACAAGGGAACAGGGAACAGGGAACAGGGAAGAGGTTTTGGGCAACTTTACTTTTCGTTAGTTATGTCGGTTTTTTTCCGTTCACCTACTTAGTTAGTTGTTATTTGTTAGTTGTTATTTGTCATTAGTAATAATTAATGTTTCTTTTTTATCACTCTTCCCTCACTAAATATTTAAAAATGGGAAAATTTGTAATAATACCTTCCGTATTTGTAAGAGAAAAAATTGATCGCGGATAGCAGCATTTAACCGTGGTGGCGGACTAATTTCCATTTGTGCTTGTAATTGGGCATATTCTGCCGGCGTAACCACTTTACCATCAATGGGCGATCGCGCTGCTAAAATAATCTCTGTTCTCAATATTTCTTCTGGTATATCTTCTTGTGGTGGTAATGCTACCACCGTTTGACCATAATGACCGACTAAAACAACCAAAATACTAGTAGTAACACTCAGAATAAAAAGAAGTATAGCTTTCATCAATCAAACCTCCCCTGCTTTAATTTCTAAAGGCCCGGTGGTAATGGTTCAGAGCATAATTGGTGGATATTAATTATCCGTTCAAAAACCTGTGGATATTGCTGACGATAATCGGGAATTAGTGCTAAAGGACTCAACAAAGCTGCTGCGGCAATATCAGCTATACTCAAACGGCCACCCACTAAATAATCGCTATTTTGCCAATACATAGATAATACTGACAAAGCATTGGCGAGTCTTTTCTGGGCTAATTCAACAGTAGTATCATTAATACCATATTGTTGTCTAACTATTTTAATCACCATTTGGCTAAATAGTGATGGGTCAATTGCTTTACCCTCACCAGCGCGAAATTGATAATACACAAACCTCGTAGCCGTACCTATGCTTTCATCTAACCAATCTTCTAACATCGCAGCTTGACTTTGCTCTGCTAAATCGGGTAAGAATAGAGGAGGTTCAGATTGATAACTTTCTAAAAATTTGCAAATTTCCGTAGAGTCAGCGATCGCTTGGGGTTGTCCTATAATTTGGGGTAATAGAACAGGTAGTGTCGTTAACCCAGTTAACGACTTTACCTTCAAGATATGTAGCCCAGGGGTGAGATCTTCAGTTTGATAACTAATTCCCTTATAACCCAAGGCTAACCGAGCCTTACGACAATAATGGGATGTACTAAATTGCAGTAGCAACATACATTGACATTATTCTGATTACTGTAAAACCAACAAGAAGAACTGACACTGGGCAAGAATTAAATCCAGCCCAGGAGTTAAAACTCAAAATCCTATACTAAGGTTTTTTGGGAGTCGCTGCAGGAGATGTTGTCGTTGCAGGAGATGTTGTCGTTGTCGGGGTAGTAGTACCAGTATCTGCTGGTTCACCACCTGGTGTTGCGGCTGGAGAGCTAGGAGTAGTGGTTGGTCCACCACCACCTTCACAAGCTCCAAGCATAGTAGCCAGACTTAACATGAGAGCCAAACCAAAAACTTTTGTCTTCATAACTCCTCTTTCACCAATTGTGGGCATAAAATATTTCGCCTGTTGAATAAGATACCTTATTTATTGATTTTTTTTAACCGCTTTCTGATGACATATTTTGACTCATTCTCTTTTGTAACACTTTTGTAGGTTATATGTAATACGAATTAATCGTCATTTTTGCCTTCCTCAAGGTTAGAATAGCTCCAACTTGATCTAGAAATGTAACTTTAGGCAAGATATCATCATCATCATCAAAGATACAGTATTTACCATCAGAAAAATTATGGTTCTTGAACGTAAATCAGCAGTTTTGGCAAAAAATCCTTGGTTCTGGCGCAACTCTCCTTTGTTAAATAGACGACGCTCTCGGAGTCTGAATAAAAAAACACAAACTTCCTCCCAACTTGCTAGGGAAGGGACAACTCTCAAATCCCCCCGGACTAAGAATACTTGGATCAAATTTCCCATATTTGACAGAAATAATACAGTAATCCCCGAACGATATCAAAAATCCATTGCTCATACCCAAGAGCAATCAAGTACCAGTTTACATGACATTAGTGATACTGAAACTATACCTGTATGGTTGCTACGTCTATATAAAGTCAATCGCTATTCGTCAGTTTTAGCATTTGTACTGGTGGTAGCGACATTAATAGTTTATGGTTGGACAGTATATTCCCAAGAGCTTTGGAGTCAGTCTTACCGCAAATTTAAAAACCTACAACGCCATGAGCGACAGTTAAATACTGCTAATGCAACACTGACCAGCAAGATGGCACAAGAGGCAGAAAAGCCTGACACAAAACTGGTATCACCGACATCTGAGACAATAATTTTTTTACCGCCAAAGTTGAGTAATTATCCTCAGTCGTCATCATCAACTTCCCAACCAGAAACACAACCAGAACCTCCATCTCCACTGGGATATTAAAATAATTAATAATTAATACAGCAAAATTCAGGAGTAAAACTGCCTTGGTGTCTGGCTTTATTGATGTAAAATCTGCTCTAATTGTCTATTGTTAATTATCAAACATAATTTATGGCAATGCGGAAGCTATCAAGTCAAAAAAAATTCGGAAATTTACGTAATCTATTATTCAGACGGGAACGAAAGTTCTCTAAACAACCCCCACCAGGAAATATTGCTCCGAAAATACCAGAAAACAGCCCCAACACCAAATTACGACTGTTAGCTGTATGGGGTGTGTTAATGATTGCTATGGTGGGATTGGTATTCAAGTTATATCAGCTACAAATTATTCAGGGAAAAAAATTGACTCAGAGGGCGCGAAATCAGCAAATGGTCAATTTACGCCTGTACATTCCCCGTCGTCCAGTGATAGATAGAGATAACAATGTGTTAGCTATTGACCGCCCCGTATATAATTTATATGCCCATCCCAAATTATTTGATTATTCTCACGAAAAAATTGCCGAAAAAATAGGTCTGATTATTGGTAAAAACAAGGACGAACTAGTTAAAATATTCCAAAGCAAAAGTAGTGGGATTTTATTAGCTTCTGGTGTATCGGAAGAGATTTCTGATAAGTTGATATCATTACGTTTAAATGGGTTTGAGTTTATTCAAAAATACTCCCGATTTTATCCCCAAGATGATTTGGCGGCAGATGTGATAGGCTATGTTAATCTTGATCGTCGTGGCCAAGCTGGTGTAGAATACAGTCAGGAGAAGTTGTTAGAACGCCCTGGACAAACGTTACGAATGAGTAAGACTGGTGATGGGTCATTAATGCCAGATTACGCGACTCAGGGGCTACTGCATTTTGATGATTTGAAACTGCAATTAACTATTGATAGCCGTCTACAACGGGCAGCGCGTACGGCTTTAAAAGAACAGATGACTAAGTTTAAAGCCAAACGGGGTGCAGTAATTGTCATGGATGCACTTGATGGTTCTTTGCTGGCTTTGGTTTCTCAGCCGACTTATAATCCTAATGAGTATGCTAAGTCTGATATTTCCTTATTTAAAAACTGGACTGTAGCTGATCTTTATGAACCGGGATCAACATTTAAACCTATAAATGTGGCGATCGCTTTAGAAAAAGGTATCATTAAACCAGATGATATATTTGAAGATCCTGGTTCTATCCAAATTGGTACACATACTATCAAAAATGCCGAAAAAACTGGTTATCGTCAATTGACTATTCCTGAAATTTTACAAACTTCTAGTAATATTGGCATGGTCAGAATGATGCAACGATTAAAACCATCCATATACTACAATTGGTTAGAACGTTTAGGATTAGGACAAAAATTTAAAACAGATTTACCTTTTGAAGTCAGCGGTCAATTAAAAAATCAAGAAGAATTTATCTCTTCAGCTATTGAACTAGCGACTACATCTTTTGGACAAGGCTTTTCTCTCACTCCATTACAATTGGTACAACTGCATGGAGCATTAGCTAATGGCGGTAAATTAGTTACACCTCATGTAGTTCGAGGACTAGTTGACAGTAAAGAACAGATACACTATTCAGTTACTCTCCCAGAACCAAGACAAGTTTTTTCACCCACAATTACTCATGATGTTGTAGAAATGATGGAAACAGTAATTAATGAAGGTTCTGGTAAAGCGGCGAGAATTTCAGGATATCGTATTGGTGGAAAAACGGGAACAGCCCAAAAAGCTAGTCCTAATGGTGGATATATTAAAGGTGCGCGAATTACCAGTTTCGTGGCCATTTTACCGGTGGAATCTCCCCGTTATGTGGTTTTTGCAATTGTAGACGAACCCAAGGGAGAAAATGCCTATGGTTCTACTGTAGCAGCGCCCATTGCTAAAACTGTCATGGAAACATTAATTCCCATTGAAAAAATTCCCCCTAGCACCCTAGAGAAAAATCTAGAGAAGAATCTAAAGAAGAATTAAAATGTGGTGTTGCTAATTACAGCATTTTTCATATTTGTGATAATTTGTGATAGGTTTCCTTGAGAGTTAATTCAATTGAACCTATATTTTGAAATAACTGAATTAATTCATGGGATTTTGTTTTTTGCTCTGATAAAATGACCTTTAGTGGTGCTAAAAATTCAACATCAGAATCATCTTTAAGGGCAATTTCCGCAGTTTGTAAAAGTTTGCTACAATTAAAGAAAATATCTTCATTTTCAAAGCCATATTTTGCCGAAATTTGATGTAAATTAGTATCAGGTATAATAGCTCTACCTGGTAAAGTTTCATCTAATATTAAACCTTTTAATAAAGATAATAAACCTGCATAAATTGTAAAATTGTCACAACTATCACAGGCTTTAAATTCTATCCGTCCTACTTCTGAAGGAATGCGGGCAATTTTTGTTAATGAGGGAACACTTTTGATTAAGTCCTCTGACTTTTCCACAAAAACTAATGCTGCTGATCTTTTTCCAGTTCTGATAAATGTCCTCACTGATAAACCTGACCACAAACCACCATTATAAAAAGGAGAACTATAACTAAAAGGAATGATATAAGGACTGTAATACGTCAACTTTTTACCAATATCAATTAGCTTTTCAGTAGACAAATTTTCCCAGGAAATATTCAAATCTGGTCCATAGGAAACCATGTAAATATGAGCAGTTTGTTCATCTGGATAAGCTTGTAATTGTCTAATTTCAAAATCATTTAATGGAGGTTCTGGCTGAAATACGCAAGTATAGGGGTTAAAACTGGCTAAAACTGGCGAAAAACCAAAATTAGCAGCCACTTCACGGAGTAAACTAAAACTGGCGGTTAATTCATCAATTGCGCCTTGAATAGTAGAATGGATAGTCGTTCTAATTTCGATCCCTTTGGCTAAACAGTCAATTACTTCTTCAGACTCGCTAAATCTTTCAAATCCTTCAATATACCAACGCTTTTTCTTAATTCCAGCATCACCAACTCTTAATTGTGGGTAGTCACCAGAATAAATAGGTAATCTATCAATAATTTGCTGAAAATCTGCGAATTTTGTATTATGGAAATCAGCGAATTTTCCTTGATGATTAAGAAAAGCAACCTCATGTTCAATACCAAAAGAAAACATACTTTACACCTGATTTATCATAAATATAACCAATTATACCCATAATTTATGCCGTTGCGAATAATATGAAAGCAGGACTAGAACTTTAAATCCCTGACTTCTTTGAGAGGTCAAGGATTTGAGTAATTCTTGACTATTTCAAGATGGCTGAATATTGACTAAGAAAAATTTGAGGCGTGAGTTATGATGATCAGTGTTGCTCAAACTCCTTACAGTAGTGAACAAATTATTGCTTGGTTACGGGGATTACTGACAATCGCTTGGGCTGATGGTAATTTTGATGCTCAAGAACAGGAATTAATTACTAATCTGACCAAAAATGAATTAGCCCCTGCGGTGGAATGGGATAGCCTAGAAATAATTGAAGTTGATGAATTGGCGGCTATATTGGGTAAAGGTACACCCATAGCGGAAAATTTTTTGCGGACGGCGGTAATGGTAGCGATCGCTGATGGTATATACTCTCCTAGTGAAGATGATCTACTTCAGCAATTATGTCAAAAATTAGAACTGCAAGAAAATTTACTCACAGCCTTACGTCATACCCTAGAGGATAGCACACAAACCCAAGATTCCCCACCTGCTGGACTTCAACCCCCCCCAACATCTGATGTTTTAACTGATGTTTTAAATCCTTTGCGTCAATGGTTAGACGGGTTGGATATTCAAGATCCCAGGGTGGCGCGGTTTTTGTGTAAAATGATTCCTTCCCAATGTCCCTTTGAAAGAGATGTAACTTTATTTGGCCGGAAAATAGTTCATATTCCCCCACTTTGTAAAATTAACCCCCTTTATGAACAAATGGTAGGTTTACGCTTCCGCGCTCTTTCATACTTAGCAGATGACTGTGGTGAGGATATTACACCTTATATTTAAAGTTGATAGCATTTCCCATCCTAAGTAGGTGAACGGAAAAAAACCGACATAAGTAACGAAAAGTAAAGTTACCCAAAACCTCTTCCCTGTTCCCTGTTCCCTGTTCCCTTGTCATAACGACAATTTTTAACGCCAACCTACTTAGTTAGGTACAAAAATAGAGAAGTTCACCGCAGATAAAGGTAGATAATTTTGTACCTCAGTGGACTAGAAAATGGTATATTACCAAATTACCGAAAAATATATTGGTAATTTTTCAAAAAGAAAATGACAACTGATAACTGACTAATTATGCAATTTATAGACCAATCAGTAATTGAAGTAGAAGCAGGTAAAGGAGGTGATGGTATTGTCGCTTTCCGCAGAGAAAAATATGTACCCGCAGGCGGTCCTTCTGGGGGAAATGGAGGAAAAGGAGGTTCAGTAATTTTTGTGGCTGATACCAACCTCCAAACCTTACTAGATTTTCGATATAAACACCTGTTTAAAGCCGAGGACGGAGAACGCGGTGGTCCAAATAATTGCACTGGTGCGGGGGGGAAAGATCTAATTATCGAAGTTCCCTGTGGTACTGCTGTTTATGATGCGGTCACGAGTGTTTTACTATGCGATATTATTGAACCTGGACAAGTTTTTCGCGTTGCAGAAGGTGGAAAAGGTGGACTAGGAAATCAACATTTTTTGAGTAATCGTAACCGCGTTCCCGAATATGCACTTCCTGGTTTAGAAGGTGAAAAAAAGGTATTACGTTTAGAGTTGAAACTGTTAGCAGAGGTGGGAATTATTGGTTTACCAAATGCTGGTAAATCTACTTTAATTTCTTCTTTATCGGCTGCGCGTCCCAAAATAGCTGATTATCCTTTTACTACCTTAATTCCTAATTTGGGTGTGGTCAAAAAACCCACGGGTGATGGTACGGTTTTCGCTGATATTCCTGGTTTAATTGCGGGCGCTTCCCATGGTGCGGGTTTAGGTCATGATTTCCTCCGTCACATTGAACGGACAAGGGTTTTATTACACTTAATTGACGCGACGAGTGAGGATGTCATTGCTGATTATCATACCATTCAAGAAGAACTTAAAGCCTATGGTAGAGGTTTAGCTAAACGTCCGCAAATTTTAGCTTTAAATAAAATAGATGCTGTTGATAGGGAAACGGTTGATTTAGAAGCTTTAGCTACTCAATTAAATCATCTGGCCTTTGCGCCGGTTTTCATAATTTCGGCGGTAACTCGCACTGGTTTAGATCCGATGATGCAGGAAATTTGGCGGATTTTAGATGAAATTAATGCTTTGGAAGCCCAGGAGGTTGGGGTTTAATTGGTGGGTTAATTTTGTT
>LJOT01001037.1 GCA_001672075.1 Anabaena sp. CRKS33 | reverse complement strand
TGATGGTACAGCAGAAGGTGGTGTAGACTACATCAATACACCAATTACTGTTACCTTCGCTCCCGATGAAACTTACAAGGATGTACAAATTCCCATTGCTGGGGATACAAATGTAGAACCGAACGAAACTGTCAACCTCACCCTAGTAAATCCCAGTGCTGGCAGTTTAGTGGGAACAACCCAGCCTAATGCGGTGCTGACGATTCAAAGTTATGATCCTCCTACCAACATCACTTTAAGTGCTACCAGCACAAATGAAAATGTAACCCCCAATAGTGTAATAGGTACTTTTAGCACTACTGACCCTACTATCGGCGACACTTTTACCTATAGCTT
>LJOT01001036.1 GCA_001672075.1 Anabaena sp. CRKS33 | reverse complement strand
CCAAGCGATCGCTTTAGCGGAAGCTTTACTGGCACGTTTACCAGCAGATGTAGAAGTGCGTCAATGGTTAGCGATCGCTTATCAAATCTGGGGACGAGCTTTAATTACAGAAAAACAGTTCCCAAAAGCCAGAATTTATCTGAAAAAAGCCTTAAAAACTGACCCAGACAATAAAGCTTTATGGTCTGAAGTTCAGCAGGATTTTCAGCGTTTGGGAGTTTAGGTAATGGCCATGGAAAAATTATATGTCTAAATCTGTGATTACTATCACCGTTAAGTTATTTGCTGCTTATCAAGAAGCCTATGGAGTCTCGGAGTTGATCTGGGATTTTCCTG
>LJOT01001035.1 GCA_001672075.1 Anabaena sp. CRKS33 | reverse complement strand
ATTCTATCGGCTTTGGCACTATTCCCTTTGGCAATAGACTTGTCGAAAACTGATTTGATTTTGTTGCGTTTAACTTGTTTCGCTGTTCTGTAATCAGTTTCTTCTGTTTGGATTTTACCGAAATTATTACCCAAAAATCTAGCACCATCATTAGATGATGTAGCATAAACTTCTGTATAACCTCGGTCACAGCCAATTACTTTACCTTCGGTCTTTTGAATTGCTTTTTGAATATCGGTTGTGTAATGTATTTCCCATCTACCATTACGTTTGATTAGCCTTAACTGACATTTTACTTCTGTCGGTAAAGTTGTTGGCAACTTCAGATTTTTACCC
>LJOT01000545.1 GCA_001672075.1 Anabaena sp. CRKS33 | reverse complement strand
AAATTAGAACCAGTGGGGCTAAGGCCGAGACTGGGTGTTGGGGGTCGGGGGGGGGGGGGGGGGGGGGACTGCACAAAGATGCTAAGAACTCGTTTTTTACCCTGGGTTGCAAAGGCGTAGCGTCTAGGCTAATGCGCTAAGGCGCTAAGGATTCTATTCCCGCACCCATTGACACACTAGACCCTGGATTCTGAGCTCCATTGGATCAAGGTTGACCCGTTGCAACAGCTGCAGCCTGGTGACCCGTTGACCCGCTGCGCTGGGGCGCTGGGAATCCGGGGCGCCCGGGGGCCGTGGGGCCGGGAGGGGTAGGGGAACGATTGGGTCGGTGGGTGTTACCAAAAACGTAGGACCCGCGAACAATTTTTTCAGCGCACATTTTCACCATTGACTCATTGACTCATTGAATCACCGCCCCATCCTTCCACCCCTGAACCCCTGAACCACCGCACCAGAAACCCCACGGTTGCCAACTCGACCAACATCGTGATAGCATCCGACCCATGGAGCAGCAACCCCAGGCCTTCGCTCAGCCGTCCGTCCCCGACTGGCTGACGCCAAGTCACAGCGTCGCAACAGCGACAACCCTCGACCCAGCGGAACATCGTCGAGCCACTCGTGCGCTTCTCGATACAGCGTTCGCATCCATGTTTGAGCGGGTGTTGACGGAGATGACCAAGGGTCGCTCGCTCAACGCCATCGTCAGGGACGATCTGCGAGACATCGAGTACGACGCCTTCTGGAGGTGGATCAAGCGCGACCCGCAGCGTTACGAGCGGTACAAGGAGGCGAAGGAGCTTCGTACCGAGTGGTGGGCGGGCAGGATCGTCGAGATTGCCGAGGGGGAAGACAGCGTTGAGGATGTCGCCCGGTCCAAGCTCAAGATCGACACGTACAAGTGGCTCATGGGCGCCGACAATCGCAAGCAGTACGGCGACGTCAAGCAACTCGAGGTCACTCAGTCGATCAGCATCACGGCCGCACTGGAGCAGGCACGCTCCCGGCTGCTGACGGACGTGACGACGGTGGACATCGTTGATGACGGGGTGGACACGCCTCGCATCAAGCACAGCATCGACGACTGATGGCCCAGCAGCCGCGTTACTCGCCCGACGATGAGCAGATGCTCATGTCGCAGCTATGGTCGCAGACGATCATGGACGACCCGGAGGCGTTCGTGCTGTTCGCGTTCCCGTGGGGGCAGAAGAACACCCCGCTGGAGCGGTTCAGCGGGCCGCGCCGCTGGCAGAGGGACGTGCTCAGGTCGATCACCAGTCACATCCGGGAGAACCGGGCGCCTGACGCCGTGCTGCAGGCCCTGCGTGCAGCGGTGGCCTCGGGGCGGGGGATCGGGAAGAGCGCGCTGGTGTCGTGGCTCATCTTGTGGATG
>LJOT01001034.1 GCA_001672075.1 Anabaena sp. CRKS33 | reverse complement strand
CAGGCCGGTCACGCGCGACCGGGATCGACCTCCATCCCGGCGCCTCGATCGGGCCCGGTTTCTTCATCGATCACGGCACGGGCGTGGTGATCGGCGAGACCACCGTGATCGGGGCCCGCTGCACCGTCTACCAGGGCGTCACGCTCGGGGCGCTCTCGTTCCCCCGCGACGCCGAGGGCAGGCTCGTCCGCGGCACCAAGCGCCACCCCACGGTGGAGGACGACGTGACCATCTACGCGAACGCGACGGTGCTCGAC
>LJOT01000544.1 GCA_001672075.1 Anabaena sp. CRKS33 | reverse complement strand
CCCGGATCCGAGGAGCAGAACAATGACAACCTATGAACTGAAGATATTGGAGCCTTTGAAGAGGGAAAGGGATCAAGGTGAGGAGCGCTATGGGGGACCGCCACCGCCCAAGCACGGGAGGATCATCGGGTTGGATTGCCACCCTGACAGCTTTACGGCGGCGGTGTGGCGAGGGAGCACGCCGCATGATGGGCGCCGGGAGGTGCTGCGAGAAAACCTTACCTTGGCGAGACTGCTGGAATGGGCGGGAAGGGACTTTAGCCGGGAGGATCTCTTTTTGATGGAGGCTGGAGGCAACAGTTTTGAGATAGCCCGGAGGCTGCTTGCGCTGGGGCTGAGGGTGGTTGTCTTGGAAAGTGCGCATGTGGGCAAGCACGCCAAGACCTACGCTGATAACGACAAGATGGCGGCATCGCGCATCGTGCTGGTATACTTGGCGGGCAACGCTCCCTGCGTATGGATGCCTGATGGGGAGACCTGCCAACGGCGGGAACTCTTGCATGCGCACCAGAAGGCGGTGGCTGATCATACGGCGGCCGGCAACTCGCTCAAGGGCTACCTTAATCAATTTGCGATCCGGCTCGGCAAGCGGGGGATCAAGGATGAGCGCACCCGGGAGTGGATTTTGAATCAACGCGCGTGGAGCCCCCTGCAAAGGGAGCTCTTGGGAGACTACCTTGAGGAGCTCGACAATCAGGCGGAGAGGCGCAAGAAACTCCATCGCCTCATAGCTAGGGAAGTCTGTGCCGAGCCACTGATGCTGCGTTGCATGAAGCTCCTCGGTATCGGTGTGATCAATGCCTTCGCCCTGCTTGCCATCATCGGGGACGTACGTCGTTTTGAGCGGCCGGAGAAGCTCGTTGCCTACCTGGGACTCAATCCTGGGCAGCGTCAGAGCGGCCATGGCAAGAACATCAGGCTCGGCATTGGCAGACGGGGTAGATCCGATATGCGCCACCTTCTTATCCAGGGAGCCCAGGCTGTCCTGCGCATGGGGAAGGCGACCCCGCTTGGCCAGTGGGGCTGGAAGCTCTTTGCCCGCAAAGGGAATCGCAACACGGCAGTCGCTGCCGTGGCCCGCAAGCTGGTGGTGCAGGTCTGGCATCTACTCTCCGGCAATGCTCCCACGGTGCTGGAGGAGAACAAGAGCGTCGCCCTCAAACTCCAGAAGCTCATCGTGATCCTTGGAAAGAGCATGCGGGCAGAGATGGGTCTGCCCGTGAGCCTTCGGGAGTGCTCCCTCGAACTCCAAAAACGCATACTGGCCTCTTATGAAAGGGTTCATCAGTGAGAAGGGAATGCAAACCGGATTGATGGGGGCTATGCGCCCCCAATCCCCGCACCGCTCGCCGCGGCAGGCGTTCGGGGGGAACTTCAAACCGGCACCCAAAAAAA
>LJOT01000027.1 GCA_001672075.1 Anabaena sp. CRKS33 | reverse complement strand
TAATTCTAGAATGTATCCTGACGCTATCAGGGTCTACATCATAAAATTTCCAATCTTTTATATAGCTTGCCAACTTTTTTGTAATCGGTTTATTACCATATTTACCTACATCTGCTAATGTGAGTCCATCACCTTCAGAAAATTCGTATGGTAGAGAATTTTCGCCATTTTCATCATTCACTGTTCCCTGACCATCAATAATATTAATTACTTCAATTTCATTAACTAAAAGATACTCCTTATTAATTAAAGTATTATTTTCACTGATACTAAGTACCAACTTGTATTCTATTTTATCGTTATTATCTTCATCATCTTCTATAAGAATTTGATAAAATATTTGTTTTCCCCCCACCCTTAAGATGCTATCCATATATTTTAGAGAAGGAAGTTCTTGGTCTTTTAAAAGTCTACTGAGAAAGCGTAATGCTTCTAAACAATTTGATTTACCACTAGCATTAGCTCCTACCAAAATCGTTAGATCCCTGAAATTTAAATCTACATCTCCTAAGCTTTTAAAATTTTTAATTTTTGCGGATATTAGTTTAAGGGTCATAAATATCTCCAGTATATTAGTCAGTCTAGTAACTACGCAATTATTTTAAATAAAAAGTCACAAAAAGTGAGAATTAACTATGTTTTACAGCAATACTCCAACCCAACATTAACATAAAATCAGAATTAGATCACATCATTATCTGGCTTAGAATGTCCACTGATCACATCTTAAAAGACAATATGGCGGAAAACCCTACAGCCTAAATGCCAACAAGGACTTTCATAGATTTGTTAGACTGAACACACCAGGATTATTTCAGTTACATCTATAGATAACGCCAGCAGACGAGGCACTTCATGCTTACAAACACCCTACTTCTCTCGAATCAACTTCCCAGTTTACAATATTCATCCACCACAGAACGCTTCGATGACACTTGGGAAGCCCCCCTGGCAACCCTTTTAGGACTAGGACGCGCCGCTGGGGCAGATTTTGTGGAATACTTCCTAGAACGTCGCAACTACATCAGTTGTCTAGCGGAAGATGACACCATTACTAGCATTTCCCCCAGTTTAGCCACTGGTGCGGGAGTGCGCGTATTTCGCGGTAAAGCTGACTGCTACGTTAGCACCAATAACCTCACATTTGCGGGTTTAAAAGCAGCTTTAGAAAAAGCACTTTCTATTTTAGGACTACAATTACCAGGTCCTAGTGGTTTCATTCCTGAAATCAACCTGGAATTACTCAGAGACTACGCCAGCAAACGCGGTAAAGACGGTTGGCTACCCTTATGTAGTTCTATCCGCGAAATGGGAGAAGTCCTCCTTGATGGTACAGCCCAACTGAACAAAAAAGCTACCCACGTCCAATCTCGCCGCGCTTCCTACTTCCGTGACTGGCAAGAAGTATTAGTTGCTGCCAGTGATGGTACATTTGCCCGTGATATCCGTCTCACTCAGTCCGTGGGCTTTAATCTGCTTTGTGCTGACGGTGCTAACCGTTCCTCTATTGCTGAACGGGCTGGTAACACCAGTGACGCTAACTTCCTGAGAACCTGGGATTATCAACAAGCCTCCGAACAAATCGCCGAATCTGCTGGTAAAATGCTGTACGCAGATTACGTAGAATCAGGAACTTACCCCATTATCATGGCCAATCATTTTGGCGGCGTAATTTTCCACGAAGCCTGTGGACACCTTTTAGAAACCACCCAAATTGAACGCAAAACCACACCATTTGCTGATAAAAAAGGTGAAAAAATCGCCCATGAAAGCCTGACTGCTTGGGACGAAGGACGGGCTGATAATGCTTTTGGGACTATTGATATGGACGATGAAGGAATGCCCGCCCAAAGAACATTATTAATTGAAAAAGGCATTCTCAAAAACTTCTTAGCTGATAGAACCGGTTCAGTGCGGACTGGACACCCCAGAACAGGTAGTGGCCGCCGTCAAAATTACACCTTTGCTGCCGCTAGTCGGATGCGAAATACATATATTGATTGCGGTGAACACACCACAGAAGACCTATTTTCCTCCGTTGATAAAGGCATTTATTGTAAGAAAATGGGAGGCGGAAGTGTCGGACCAACCGGTCAATTTAACTTTAGCGTTGATGAAGCTTACCTAATAGAAAATGGTAAAATTACCAAACCATTAAAAGGTGCTACCCTCATCGGTGAAGCTAAGGAAATCATGAATAAAATTTCCCTATGTTCCCAAGATCTAGAACTAGCTCCCGGTTTTTGTGGTTCAGTTAGCGGCAGCATTTACACCACAGTTGGACAACCCCATATTAAGGTTGATTCTATTACTGTTGGTGGTAGATAACTAAATTTTAGATTTTAGATTTTGGATTTTGGATTGTGAATGAGCAACAGTTTAAGACCAGAACAAAACAACTTGCATTAAGAGTCATTCGTTTGGTTGAATCATTACCAAATACTAAAACTGCTGACGTTATTGGTAAACAGTTGTTACGCTCTGCGACTTCTGTCGGTGCTAATTATAGATCAGCTTGTCGTGCTAAGTCTACGGCTGACTTAATTGCCAAACTTAGTATTGTAGAAGAAGAAGCTGATGAAACTCTTTACTGGTTAGAACTTTTGATTGCATCAAGATTAATAACAGTAGAAAAACTTAACAATTTAATGCAAGAAACTAGCGAAATTCTAGCTATGACAGTTGCTTCAATAAAAACCCTTCGACAAAAACCAAAATGATAACGTCCAAACTCCAAAATCTAATTTCTAAAACAGTTCTTTATGGAATCCAAAATCTAAAATCTAAAATCCAAAATTCATTCAATCATGTCTAACATTCAACAAATCGCCACCTACGCTCAAGAAAATGCCGCTAAACTTGGCATTAAAAAATTCGACATTTACGGCTCAACTGTAGATGATACCAGCGTTCAAGTTGACCAAGGTGAACCCAAACAAGTTAAAGCTTCTAATCGTTCTGGGGTGACAGTTCGAGTCTGGAATGAAGAAAATACAATGGGTGTTACTAGCACCACAGATGTAGATGATAAGGGATTAGAATTAGCTTTAAAAACAGCTTATGAAGCTAGTTTTTTTGGAGTTAAAGAAAATGTTCCTGATTTTAGTCCAGAAGCAACAATTCCCATTCTTAATAAACATCAAGAAAAAGCCCTGCAAGCACCTGTTTCTGAATTAATAGAAAAGCTATTAGTAGCAGAAAAAGAATTAATGGCAACTCATCCTGCTATTACTAGTGTGCCTTATAATGGTTTAGCACAAAGAGATATTGACAGATTTTATCTCAATAGTGATGGTGCTTTAAGAACTGAATCTCATTCTTTGGCTTCTATTTATTTGTACAGCAAAACTGAAGAGGAAAATAAGAAACCTCGCAGTGCTGGCGCTTATCGAGTTAAGGAAAGTGTAGCTGATTTAGATATTGCTGGTTGTATTCAGGAGACTGCCCAGAAAACTATCAGTCATTTGCATTATGAAAAAATCAAAACTGGTAAGTATCAAGTAGTTTTCTCTCCTGAAGCTTTTTTAAGTTTGTTGGGTGCTTTTTCTAATTTATTTAACGCTCAAAGTATTCTGGATAATCAAAGTTTATCAAAAGTTGATGATATTGGTAAGGCAATTGCTTCACCTTTACTGTCAGTTTATGATGATGCTTTACACCCCGCTAATATTGGTGCAGAAAGTTTTGATGGTGAAGGTACTCCTACTCGACAAATTAAGTTAATAGAAAAGGGTATTTTAACTAGCTTTTTGCATAGTGCGGGAACTGCTAAACGGTTAAATGCTCAACCTACAGGTAATGCTAGTATTGGCGCGAAAGTCAGTGTCAGTCCTAATTTTTATCATGTTTTCGCCGCAGAAAATCCTGAGCAAGAATTGAGTTTAGAAACTGCGGAAAATGTGATTTTAATTGATGATTTACAAGCTCTTCATGCGGGTGTTAAGGCTTTACAAGGTTCTTTTTCTTTACCTTTTGATGGTTGGTTAGTTAATAAAGGTGAGAAAATTAGTATTGAGTCGGCAACTGTAGCTGGTGATTTTTTGGAACTTCTCAAATCTATTGTTTATGTGGAGAAAGAGGTGGAATTAACACCAGGAGGAGTTGCTCCCAGAGTTTGGGTGAGTGAACTTTCTATTACTGGAGATTAATATCTTTTTTACTCTGTGCGTCTGCGGTTTAAAGATATTTTATCGAACCACAGAGGCACAGAGGACAGGGAGGAAGGAGGTTAAGAAGGAATTTTTTTATGGTTTCTTTGATGTAACCAAGCTATGGTTGCTCCGGTGGTTTCTGCTAAGATGCTAATGAGCCGATAAAGAGCGATCGCACTAATTACTAAAGCCGCAGGAAAATGATATTGTAATAGTAATATGGCTATGGTTTCAAATACTCCTAAACCACCTGGTGCACCCGGAATAACTAACCCCAATACCCATGCACAACTAAAAGCACCCACTAATAAGGGTATTTGCTGCCAATTTACAGAAGTTAACGCCATTATAGTTAAAATAAATCCAGAAGCACGCAACCCTAAAAAAACTATTTCTCCTAATAAGGCTTTTAGGGGATAATTTTTAATTATAAAACTATCTATTAATTGATTCTTTTCGGGAGATTTTTTATTTTTCCACCTATCTAAAAGTTGAATACCTGGATTTAAAAACCGGGGATGAAGTATACATAAAACAACTATTAAACCCGGAAATTGTAGAATAAATAAATTAAATTTCAGATCATTTACAACAAGTTTACTACTACATAAAATAATAATAATTAAGGCTGCTGCTAACATTAAGAGTGGTTCTAATAAAACACTCAAAGTAGCAATATTAGTAGGAATATTAGCATTTTTTCCTGCCATAATTCGTCCATAATAATGCCAGACATTCCCCGGTAAATATTTAGCAATATTCGTTTTTAAATAAACTTGAATAAACTCAATAGAAGATACAGACTGATTTAACTCCCTTAGCACCAAAGTCCAAATCCAACCCGCCCAAATATGTGCCAATAAAGTTACGCCCGTAGCAGTTACTAATATTAACCAGCTGGTGATATTAATCCGAATAGCACTAACTCCCAACCAATTATCTTTGAAGGCTTTTAATAAAAAAAACAGCGTTCCCCCTAAAATCAACCACCGGAAAATTTTTTTCATTTTTTATTTGTGAAAATTGGAAATATGTAAAATTCCGTATTTTTGAACGTAGGCACAATACCCAGAATAATATATATTACTCCTGTGGGGTGGGCTTTTAGCCCGCCCATTTTGTATTTAATTGTGTATACCTTGTTAATTTTGATATTTTAAATACCAACTTTGTAACGCCAAACGATGAATTTCTCGCCAAGGAATATTATTTTGTTGCGCTAAAACTACACAATCTTCATATTCTGGCTGGACATTAGTAATTACCTTTTCTGTTCCCTTTCCTGTCCAGGCAACTTTTAGCGATATTGTCCCATAAATAGTTTCCACTTTTTGCATTTCTCTTTGTAAAATTGATCTTTTTTCAGTAGTACGACGAATCCCTAAAGTGCTGGTTTCTCGAAATAATACACCTTCACAATTATCTAATTTATCTGGATGACAAATCACAGTTAACAAAATTCCAGGACGAGATTTTTTCATTCCTATCGGTTGGGTAAAAACATCCAGTGCTCCAGCAGTAAATAAAGCCTCAAATAAATAACCGAATACTTGGGGATTTAAGTCATCTATTTGAGTTTTTAATACGGTAACGGTTTCCAAATTTGGGGAATGTTCCACAAAATCAGAATTATCAGTCTGTAAAGATTCGCTTTCACCAAACCAAAGCCGTAGTATATTAGGAATAGGTAAATCTAGAGAACCCGCCCCTAATCCTACCTGTTTGATAGTCATTGGTGGTGGTGAACCAAAGTCCTGCACTAAGGTAGTAGTAATCGCTGCCCCCGTCGGTGTTACTAGTTCTCTATCAATACCATTGCTATAAACTGGACAACCCCGCATTTCCCACAATTTTAACACCGCTGGTACTGGTACTGGCATTCGTCCATGGGCTGCATGAACAGTACCACCCCCCGTAGGGAAAGCAGAACAGTATAGCAAAGGAAAGCCCTGCTGATTGCTGTCAATACCCAACCAATCCAATCCTAAGCAAGTACCAACAATATCCACAATCGCATCTACAGCACCTACTTCATGAAAATGAACTTTTTCCGGTGCAATGCCATGAACAGCCCCCTCAGCTATTGCCAAACGTCGGAAAACGGCTAAACTCCAAGCTTCTGCCCGCTTTGGTAACTTGCCATTGAGAATCATCTTCTCTATTTCTGGTAAATGACGGCCATGGTGGTGATCATGTTCATGGTTATGATGATGGTGATGATCTAATAAATCAACATGAACTTTAGTCACCTCTTGAGTTTGCCAGTGGACAAATTCTGCCCACAGTCGGTATTCTGGCTCAATTCCCAAACCATTGAGTTTTTCTACTAAATACTCCACAGGCACACCTAAACTGACTAATGCCCCTAAACACATATCCCCAGCAACCCCTGTTGGACATTGAAAATAAGCAATTTTATTCATAAATTTATTAGTCCGTTGTCCGTTGTCAGAAAAAAGAAGGAAACACTTTTACCCATTACCCATTACCAACCCTATTATGGCCAAAATATTCACCATTCATCCTGATAATCCTCAAAGTCGCCGAATAGAGGAAATAAAGTTGGCGCTATTAGGTGGCGCTATTATGCTCTACCCTACTGATACAGTTTATGCAATTGGTTGTGATTTGAATGCCAAGTCGGCGGTGGAAAAAGTGCGGCAAATTAAACAGTTAGCAAATGATAAACCCCTGACATTTTTATGTCCCTCACTTTCCAATGTGGCTACTTATGCCTTCGTAAGTGATACAGCCTACCGGATTATGAAGCGGTTAATACCAGGTCCCTACACATTTTTGCTCCCTGCTACCAAATTAGTACCGCGACTAGTACAAAATCCCAAACGCAAAACCACAGGAATTAGAGTGCCAAATCATAATGTTTGCTTGGCATTACTGGCGGCCTTAGGAAACCCGATTATTTCAACTTCGGCTCAAAGTCAAAGCGCAAATGACGAAAATGAGGAAATAAATGGAGACGGAGTACAACCAATACTGTCACGGGTAGATTTATATGACCATTTAGATAAACTGGTGGATATTATCATTGATACGGCCCAAGAGCCGACGTATCAAGTGTCTACCATTTTAGATTTAACAGACGAAGAACCAGTTATTATTCGGAGAGGTTTAGGTTGGGAAGCCGTAGCTACTTGGGTTTAAGGTTAAAGCTTGACAAGTACAACCCTTTGTTTTGGAATCGGTTGCGCTAATTTATGATCACCTGACTCCAATTTTGAAATTGTTATCCTTCCTGGCACTGTAATCCTAATTCATGAAATTATGGCTACGCTACGCAGGCTATCGGCCAATTTTACCATGACTAACCTTTTGGCGATTTGTCCTCAAAGTGAATATCTATTATGCCATCTTTGATTTAGTTACTAAAAACAAAGCGACACAATTAACAAGCCCTTAACTTGGGAAATTTCCTACAGTGTCTACATTTCAGCCGTCCAGTTGGTGAATCTTCACAACAAGAATACTCAAAGGTTCTCACTGCCGTGACTGGTCTTAAATACTGTATCTGCATTTGAGTTAAGGTGCAATACCAATTTTACAGAAAAGTCATGAAAGCTAATATCGCCAATCTGCCTAATTCTACATCTGCTTTTAATACCTATATTTCTCTGGATGAATTGTCTGTTGTGAATACCAATACATTGGTGCAACTTTTATTCCAGGAAATGCAATCTCAAGTTAAAGCTACATCGATTGGTGTGCAAGATGTCGTCGGGCGCATAGCCAAGGAAGTAGAACGGATATGCGATAAAAGCTCCCGTATCCAAAATTCAGGACAAATTCAGTCTTGGCAAATTACTTTAGGAAGACATCGTTTACAAAAGTGCCTGCGTTACTACCAACTCGGTTCTAGACAAGGACGAGTTGAATTACATAGTAGTTTGGGGGCTATTGTTTATCGTCACGTTGCTGTTGCCGGCTCAGATTTAGGTTTTGACGCTCGTTACAATCTCATTGAAGATTTTTTACAGGCTTTTTATATCGAAGCTATTAAAGCTTTTCGTCGGGAAACTGAATTACCTGAAGATTACACCCCCCGGACTCAGTTACAAGTGGCTGAGTATATGGCTTTTACAGAACAGTATGCCAAACGCCGCATTAATTTACCAGGTGGCGCTAATCAACAGTTAATTGTTTTACGCGCTCAAGGTTTTGCCCGTCGTCAACCTCAAGAAACTACTGTAGATATTGAAATGGCTGTAGATTCTGCGAAAACGGAAGAGGCGGAATCTTATCAGCGTAATGTGGCTGTGCAGCAAATTCGCTCACAAATGATTGCTAAACCTGGTTTTGACCCTTCTGAGGAGTCGGAACGCAATCGAGTAATTACGGAATTGATGAAATATCTGGAGTCTCAAGGACAATCTGATTGTATGGATTATCTGACTCTTAAACTTCAAGACCTTTCTGCACCAGAAATTGACCAAATTCTCGGTTTAACTAGTCGTCAACGCGATTATTTACAACAAAGATTTAAGTATCACGTTGAGAAGTTCGCTAAACAGCACCAGTGGCAATTAGTTCATCAATGGTTGGGCGCTGGTTTGGAACACAAGTTAGGTCTATCTTCTCAGCAATGGGATACTTTTTGGCATCAACTCACACCACAACAACAACAAATTTTTGAGTTGAAAACTGCTTGTCAAAGTGATTTACTTATCTCTAAAGCTGTTCAATGTACTCCTAAACAACTCCAAAAACGCTGGACTCAAATGTTAGAACTAGCATGGTCTATTCGTAATGGTCATGCTGAACCTAAGAGCAATTAAATTTAATTCTGTAGGTTGGGTTGACGCAAGGAAACCCAACAAAATCATGTAAATGTTAGATTTCACAATGTTGGGTTTCACTTTGTTCTACCCAACCTACAATTTTAATTTAATCAGAAGTTACTAATACTTCAGTAATTTTCCCTCGTTTTTGACCATGGGAATTAATTGACCTTGCTGCTAATATAGTATGAATATTAAACCCAGCATAAAGGTCACGAATAAATGGACAATCAGAATTAGATAGCATAACTTTTACACCTTTATTAGCTAATTTACTAAAAATATCCCTCAATTTTATTTGTTGATTCTCATCAAAACAAACATGACTATAAGCTGTAAAATTGCTAGTTTTATTTAGAGGATAATAGGGGGGATCAAAATAAACAAAGTCATTACTACTAATTGCATAATTTAAAACCTGATCAAAATTCCCTTGTTTAATTTCTACGTTCTTGAGTGCAAACGACGCTAATTTTAAAACTTCTTCCTGACAAATACCAGGGTTTTTATATTTCCCCACAGGAACATTAAATTTACCCTGAGAATTAACCCGATAAAGTCCATTAAAACAAGTTTTATTCAGATAAATAAACCGAGCCGCTTTTTCTAAATCTGTGCCACCATGATGATTTCTTGCATCATAATAATAATCTGAATTATGCCTGATTTGATGATGTTGCAACAGAGTTATTAACTCTCCCAAATTATCTCTAACGCACCGATAAGTCAGAATTAAATCTGCATTAATATCAGTTAAAACCGCTTTAAATGGCTGCAAATAGAAAAAAACTGCTCCACCACCTAAAAATGGTTCATAGTAAGTTTCGTAATGTTTAGGAAAATAGTCTTTATATTGGGAAATTAATCTAGTTTTACCCCCAGCCCACTTTAAAAATGGCCGTGGGTAAGTTTGTTGAGGAATTTGACTTACCATCTACTTACTGTTAAAATAAAAACAAAATTAATCTAAGTTATCTATTCCCTGTTCCTTCCCGCTCCCTACGATATGATGGTTATAATGGTTATATATTATAATCAGAGTAGGTAAAGAACACAAAAACAAACTTGCATTATATCACAAGGCGGTTTAAATTCAAATGTTTGATGGATTTTGGGATAACGTCTTCCGCTACCCTCGGTACTTGGTTAGTATAGTCTTAGGTATTTTTCTCAACACTTTTGAGCCGCTGTTTCCTCTGTTGAAACGTCCTGTGACACTGATTGCTATTTTAGGCTTTTTTGCTGGTGGTCTTTTTTTCGTCACCCTTACCCTCCGGGCTATGTTGGGTTTAAATACAGTCTAGACTGGGAACAAAAAAAGTTTTAGTCTATTGGACTCTTCTCTTGATTTGATCACATCAAGCACAGTCCACTTTAACTTACATTTAGAATCATGTTATCAAAACTTTGTCAAAAGGCGGAATTTATATGGCTACAAATCGCCGCGTTTCCCGCGTTGCTGAATTAATTAAACGGGAAGTTAGCCAAATGCTACTCAATGGGATTAAAGACGACCGTGTAGGTACGGGAATGGTGAGTGTCACTGATGTGGACGTTTCTGGGGATCTGCAACACGCCACAATTTTTGTCAGTATTTATGGGACCCAGGAAGCTAAGGCAGAAACCATGGCCGGTTTAAAGTCAGCTACAGGTTACGTCCGCAGTGAACTTGGGGCGAGAATTAGATTACGACGCACTCCAGAAGTGCTATTTGTTGAAGATAGGTCGATAGAAAGAGGCACTAAAGTGCTGAGTTTATTAAACCAACTTCAGCAGCAACGGACATTATCAAGTATAGATGAGGTGGCAGAAGAAATGGTTGAATGATTCAATGCTGACGGAAATATAAAGAAATCTTGAAATTATTGGTTGTTCTGGAACTATTAAGATAGGGATAATCTTCCCTATTTTTAAAAAATTATAGGTGTTGTAGATCCTGTATCCTGGGATAGATGTCAAATACCATAAATACACCTAAATTAGTACAGTTAAGGTCAGAACAAGTCCAGTATAGTTTTAATAGTTTTTTCATAGATTAATGTGGAAGTTGTTGAAAATGGCAATATTTAGGTTTGAATAGTAAAATTAGCTTCTTTTATGTTGAGAATATGAAATCCAAATACCACAAATGTCATATTTTCTTGACAAATTTAACATTTCTTTAGATAATTTAGTAGTGCATAACGTCAAAATGATAATAGTTCCGTATAGCAAACTACAAAACCCTGGATACAGGTTTAATTATTGCCATCTTTGTTCCTAGTTCCTACTGAATAATGGGAACGTTTTCTAAATGTAATTTTGTGAGTAAAAAACCATGACTGTAAATACGGTGCCTTCTATCAATTACAATTACTATTCTCTGAATGTTATCCAGGACGAAGCCCGTCGACTGGTAGAAAGGGGAATGGTTGGCCGTCAACAACCAATATATACACTTTGCCAATTTATACCTGCTAGGGAGTGGGTTTGCGTGGAATGTGAGTTAGAAAAATGTGATTTTTTACTCCGCGATCGCATCGGTGATTTAATCGGCCGCGAAGAATGGGATAACGACTAATCTAGTATTTTTTTAATAAACTGTTGTATTTTTTTTACCGTACTTGTTTGTAGTTTCTGGCTATAAACAGGTATATTTTTTTCTATTTTAATTGATTTACTACTGAGGATTTCTGGAAGATTTGTTTAACGCGAAGACGCAAAGGCGCAAATAAATTAGATTATGTAGGGATAGGAATAGCTATTATCCCTACATAATCACTTTTTAAGGCAGAATACATTAATATATATGCTGCAATGTAATCATTTGCGCTTGCTAGTGCTACGTCGGGCGGCGCGGGTTTCGTCTTCAAAACGACGACGGTCGCGCCAATCTGCTAATGTTAGGTAAACAACACCACCAGTGACTCCTAGCAGCAGCACTACGCCAAATAAGGCTAAAATACCCAAAAATGGACTTTCCACGATTCCTCTATAGTCCGTTGCGTCCCCAAACTACCATAGAAATCGACCAAGTAAACACAACTAACAGTGATACCCAACCCAGTGTCAAAATCATAGTTCTACTTTTCAAGTAATTACAAAAGGTCTCTAATATTTATCATACTGGGAAAACGCGGTTGATTCATTAACTATGGCGTAATTGGCAGTATATCTTTAGGTTTAGCTTTCCTTAGCACCAGCTTGATTAATGTTTTCTGGCTGGACAAGTATTTTCCCTTAGTTATGATAAAATTGATATTGTAAATTTACAGGTGTTATTAAGTGGTGTAATAGCAGGGTTTTCTGGGTTTCTATTTGGTGTCACCAATGGCTTAAACCCTTTTCATGAATTTATAAATAACATAAAAATAATATCCCCGATTTCTCAAAGAAATCGGGGATATGTCAAATTTAGCAAATTTTGTTCAAAACTCAAACAAGAGTCCTATATGTTATCGAAAAATTACAGGATACCCCAGAAGTGGAGAAAGCCTTGACCGGAAAATAGTTCAATTAAAGCTGCTGCTAAAAAACCGATCATTGCTAAACGGCCATTCCAGATTTCCGCTTCGGGTGTAAATCCCCAACGCCAAGCATTGCGGTCAGTAACTACGGGTGTAGTAGCTGTTTTTGTTGCATTAGTCATGGTTAGCACTCCAATTAGGATTTACTAAGCTTTATTGCCTTATGTAAATAAATATAACAAATTTTTTCAAAAATGCAATATTTATTTATATTTTTTTGCACTTAATATATGTATATCGGGAAAGAGGGATTTTCAGACAACGTGGTCTGGTTCTAAAGCGCAGGGATAAGCAGAATCCCCCATTTCCACCTGAACAGTAGAGTGTTTGATACCAAAATGGTGTTCAAGTTCCCGACAAACTTCCCATAAAAAAGCGTCACCGGGGTAGCCTCCGGGCATAACTAAATGAACCGTGAGTGCTGTTTCTGTCGTACTCATAGCCCAGATATGAAGATCATGAATTTTCGACACACCCGGACGTTCAATTAAGTAATTTTTCACAGCCCGTAACTCAATTCCTGCCGGTACGCCATCAAGTGCCAAATTTACAGAGTCTCTGAGTAATTGCCACGTGCCAATCACGACAACGACGACAACAATTAAGCTTACCAATGGGTCAAGCCACAGCCAACGGGTGAATAAAATAGCAATCCCCGCTACCACCACTCCCAAGGATAGCAACGCATCCGCAGCCATGTGTAAAAATGCTCCCCGAATATTCAAGTCACTTTTGCGTCCTGACATAAACATCATGGCCGTCAAACTATTAATGATAATTCCCACTATGGCAACAGCAATAATAGTTTCTCCTGATACAGAAGTAGAATCATTAAAGCGGCGGATAGCTTCCCAGCCAATAGCGCCCATAGACAAAAGTAAGACCACCGCATTTGTTAAAGCAGCCAGAATGGAAGAAGCACGTAAACCATAGGTATAGCGGTGGCTAGGAGGACGACGGGACAGGGAACTTGCACCCCACGCTAGGAGAAGTCCCAATACATCACCCAGGTTGTGACCAGCATCAGCAAACAAAGCCAGAGAGTGTGCTAAATAACCATAAGTTATTTCACAGATGACAAAACCTAAATTAAGTACAGTACCAATAGCAAAAGCACGAGTAAATGTTGCCGGGGAGTGACTGTGATTATGGTGTCCATGTCCATGTTCATGGTGATGATGGTGTTCGTGGTGGTTGTTGTGTGTCATAACTGATAAATAAACAACAAAAAAACTGAAAAATTCCCCACTCTTACTCTCTGCGCCCTCTGCGCCTCTGCGTGAAATAAATCTTCATTAAACATCTATTTCCACCACAGCAATAATTTTCTCATCTCGATTAAGTTGACAAATACTTTCACCTTTACTATCTTTGCTGAAGCTAGGAATTATATCCACAGATACCCGAATTACCCGGTCTTTATTTGTCATGAGTGCGACTTCTCTCCCTGGTTTTACTTGTACCATTGCCGCTAAATTGTCTGTTTTGTTATGAAATTTTAAAACTTGGATACCTAAATCTCCCCGATTTGCAACCCTCAACTGATTAGCGGGCCAAGATATTGCCGTGGCAAATCCTTCTTGAGTCACTAGTAATAATTTGTGATCTTGATTCAGATTGACACAACCAACCATTTGCTGATTTTTTAAAAGGCGAAATGCTTGTAATCCCATAGCAGCGCGACCCATAATCGGTAGTTGTTCATCATTAACGGTAAACCTCAACAAACGACCGCTAGAACTCGCCAAAATTATATGTTGTCCGCTAGTAATGAATTGAGTAAAGGCTAATTCATCATTATCCTTCAGCTTTAAAATTGTAATGCCTCGCCGGGAAAGATTCACAAATTCTGATAAAGATAGGCGTTTAATCCGTCCTTCTTTGGTCAATAACACCATTTCCTGGGTTTCGGGTTTTTCTGGCAGCAAGAAACGGCTAATGACACCTTCTGTGTTACCCTGGGCAGTATTGGTAAGCATGGTAATTAATGGCGTTCCCCTGGCTGCACGGCCTGTAGTGACGGGAATATCTCCCACCGTAATGGGGTAAACTTTACCACTGCTGGTCAGGATTAATAAGTCTTTGTGGGTATTAGTTAATGCAGTTTGAATAATGAAATCATGATCTAACAATCCATTTTCCCCTTTTAATTTTTTGCTATTAGGAGAAATACGGCGCACATAACCCCGTTGAGTGACTTCTAAAATCGTTTCTTCAGCGGCCAGTTTTGCCACCTCTGTTGTGATTTCTTTCTTTTCCTGACTCCCGACTCCTGTTTTACCTTTCTCCTCTGAAACAGGGTTTTCTTTAGTGTTAACTATTTTGGTGCGTCGCGGGTCATTGTATTTACGTTTGAGCGATCGCAGATCCTTTTTCAAGGCTTTGAGTAATTCCTGTCTATCTTCCAGTAATTTCCGCAACACGCCAATTTCCCGGTTCAGTTGTTCAAATTCCTCTTGTAAGTTTTGCTGTTCTAAACTGGTGAGACGACGTAATGGCATAGACAGAATTGCATCCGCTTGGAAATCGCTCAAATCTAGTCGGCTACAAAGTGTCATTTTGGCTGTACTTCCGTCGGCAGCCTGCCGTAATATAGTGATGACATCATCCAAATTTGATAAAGCTTTAAGTAATCCTGAGAGGATATTAACCCGATTTTCCGCTTTTCCCAATTCATAACTATAGCGACGGTTGAGAGTATGTTCTCGAAACTTGAGAAATTCCTGCAATAGTTGTCGTAAGCTTAATTGGCGGGGTTGTCCATCAACTAAAGCCAATAGAATCGCGCCAAAAGTCGTTTGTAAAGCCGTTTGCTGATACAAATTTTGAAGCAGTTCTTGGGGATTTGTATCGCGTTTAAGTTCAATAACTACGCGCATTCCCTCCCGATCACTTTCATCTCTAATGTCAGAAATTCCCTGTAAACGACTTTGATTGACTAAATCGGCGATTTTTTCAATCCAACCAGCCTTATTGACTTGAAAAGGTAGTTCTGTAACTATTAAAGCTGTGCGACGTTTACCTCCCCTGGTGGCAGGAATTTCTTCCATTGTCACTATACCCCGGAGGATAATCCCCCCTTTCCCAGTGGTATAGGCTTCTTTAATTCCCCCATGATCAACAATTTCCCCGCCTGTGGGAAAGTCTGGACCGGGAATTAATTGAAATAATTTTTCATCACTTAAATCAGGATTGTCAATTAAAGCAATTAAACCATCAACAATTTCCCCCAAATTATGGGGAGGAACATTTGTAGCCATCCCTACAGCAATTCCCGCACAACCATTGAGTAATAAAAATGGTAATTGAGCCGGTAATACCGTTGGTTCTTGTTGGGAATTGTCAAAATTCCCCGTAAAATCCACAGTTTCCTCAGCAATTTCCGTTAACATTCCCTCCTGTCCCACAGCAGCGAGGCGGGTTTCTGTATAACGCATGGCTGCTGGTGGGTCATTATCAACACTGCCAAAATTACCATGTCCTGCCAGTAAAGGATAACGACTGGAAAAGTCTTGTACTAAGCGTACTAAAGCATCATATACCGATTGATCACCATGAGGATGGTATTTACCTAAAACATCTCCCACCACACGGGCGCATTTTCGATAAGGTCTGTCTGGCGTTAAACCCAGTTCGTGCATAGCATATAAAATACGTCTATGTACTGGTTTTAAGCCGTCACGGACATCTGGTAAAGCTCGCCCCACAATCACACTCATGGCATATTCTAAGTATGACCGTTGCATTTCGGTGTGCAGGGCGGTGGTGATTACCTGTCCCTTAGAGAGAAGGTTTAACTGTTTTGCCATGAGGTTTCCTCGTGAATTTTCCCTGAATGTTCACTACACAACAGTCGCTAAAAGATAACATACCCAGCAATTTACCATCACAGATTAAATAGAAATACTCACACAATCTTAATAGTCATAAAGATAAAAAGCAGTAGTATTATCCTTGATGGGATCTTTGTAGCTTATAGATTATTAAAAATACAACAGACACTCCCCAGGTGTTAACTCTATGAGTATAAAGTTTCATGAAAACAGTTCTAATTGTCGACGATGATTTAATTAATGCTCGCGTTTTTTCTAAAATTCTGACTAAACGCGGCGGGTTGAGTGTAAAACATACAGAAAACGTGGAAGAGATTCTCAAAATTGCCCTGTCAGGAGCGGCTGACTTAATTTTAATGGATGTGTCTCTGTCCCGTAGTGTATATCAAAGTAAGTCCGTTGATGGGATCAAAATTACGCAAATGTTGAAATCTGACCCACAAACGGCTAAATTACCAGTGATTTTAGTAACAGCACACGCAATGGAAGGAGATCGAGAAAATTTTTTGAAACAAAGTGGTGCTGATGGTTACATTTCTAAGCCCGTAGTTGATCATCAACAGTTTGTTGACCAAATTTTAGGACTCTTACCACAAGCATAATTAGGTCATGGGTAATCTTATCTACTCCTTGCCTCTGCTCCCTGGACTGTTGTTTGATTAGGGCGTTGGCGCTTCTGTGAGTTCCTGTAATGCTGATTTAACCTCCGGTAATTCTAAGAATTTTTTGGCTTCTAAAAGTAACCGTTCACCCCAAAGATTCTCTTTGAGAAAATCTAAATCAGCATAACGGGAATCAATGCGGAGTGCGGATACTCCCATTTTTAACCCTTGCTGGATTTCCCCCTTATTGTAGGTAGCTATTGCTAAAGCTAATAAAGGTTCTGCGGCTTTTTTATCAATCTTAACTGCGGTTTGCCATTGCTGAATTGCTCCCGAAATATCCCCTTGTTGATGTTTGATTAAGCCGATATTATTAATTGCTGGCCAAAACTTTTGATCTTGTTTGATAGCTAAATTGAATTGATCGATCGCTTCGGGGAATTTATTTAGCATATAATAGGCATTGCCCAAATCAAATAACCCTCCAGAATAATTGGGTTTTAATTTCAAACCTGCTTGATAATGAGTGATTGCTCCTTGGTAATCTTTTTTTTGAAACTTGGCTGAACCCAACGCAAACAGCACTTCTGCATTTTTGGGGTTGAGTTTTTGGGCTTTATTCAGGGTGGTAATAGCTTGATCAAATTCTTTAGTTTGTAAATACAAACTCCCTAGTAACCACCAGACTTTATCATTCTGCGGAGCCAGTTTCACTGCCAATTCGGCTCTGACTAAGGCTGGTTCAATTTGCTGAAACTGAGCTAATTGAGCCGCTTCCCGTGCAAAGTTTAAACCCTGCTTTTCCAACTGTGCGTGATCAATTTGCACCGTATGGGGTATAAATGCTTGACCATGAGCAGCTTGAGGAATACTCCATAAACTACAAGCAACTAAAAGAGAAGCTAACCGCATCTGTTTTGGCATATTACCACCTCCTAGTCCAAATATTGACATCTTTAGGCTAATCTCACGCGACACTATCACATAGCTTAACAAAATCAGATGGATTGGTCATTGTTCCCTTGTCAATTTAATTTTGAACTTGGAGGTTTTAGGGGTAAAGTTACCATGAAAGTAGTACCTACACCCACTGTGCTGACTACTTGAATTTGTCCTTGGTGATGAGCGATAATGGCTTGAGCGATCGCTAATCCTAATCCTGAACCAGTATTTCTGGTTGAGCAGCTTTTTCCGCTTCTATGTGTCCGCGCTGGATCAACTCGGTAAAAGCGGTCAAACAATTTTGGTAGCGCGTCCGTAGGAATACCAATTCCCGTATCACTAACTTTAATTTGTAAATGAGAATTGGTGCAACGCCTTCCTGTAACTCGATTTATGCCTTCAATTCTTTCTAACTCAACTTTTATTACTCCCTGCACAGGAGTATAATGCAAAGCATTACCAATCAAATTTGTAAATAATCTGACTAATTGCTCCCAATTTCCCATGAGAGTAAACCAACTTTCTTGTAATTCAGGATTAACTTCCGTCCCCGGAGAAGCGACTAAATTCAAAACCAAATTAATTTGTTTTTCCCTCGCTACAAGTTGTTGTTCTTCCACTACTTCCATTAATAAAGCATCAAGAGGACAAAGGGAAAATACATCTGTGTTAATTCCACTATCTTGTCTAGCTAAAAATAGCAAATCATTAACTAACTTCCCCATACGTTGAGTCACTCTTTCCATGATTTTTAATTGTTGACGATATTGAAGAGTATTATTTTCTTCTTTGACTAAATCTAAATCAGCCAAAGCTACCTGGACATTAGTTTGAATTAAAGCAATAGGACTTCTTAATTCATGGGAAGCATCAGCAGTAAATTGTTTTAAACGCTGGTAAGATTCTCCCACAGGTTTCATGGCTTTACCCGACAAAAACCAACCACTAGCGGCTACTGACAATAGCATTACACTAATTCCTAAAGCCAAATCAAAAATTAATTGTCGGCTAGGTTTTGTCACCTCAAACCAAGGATGACTTACTCGTAAATATCCTAAAACCTGTCTTCCTCTTTCTATTCTTTTGGTAACTTGTCTTAATAATTGTGCAGATTCTCCCCATGCTCCCATGGTTACTACTCGCACAGTTTCACCTGTATGATTAGGATGAATAGGAATATTTAATATTTCCGAAAAGGTTGACCACAATAATTCACCATTAGGACTAAACCACTCTAAATCAATGCGATCATCTTCGGCGTTTTCAGTATTATTAGGAAAACTAGATTTTACATTTACTCGCAGTTGATTAGGTTGAATTTTTGTAGCTTCAATGACTAAGGAGCGCTCGACAACTTCTACTACATGATATAATGTATCATCAACTCTTTCAATTAATGTACTGTGAACATATAAATATACTCCACTAGCAAATAATAATAATAAAATTGCAGTTATAGCCGTGTACCAAATCGCTAACCGCCGACGAGTAGCTTGAAACAGGTAAATAGACATAAAATTAATATGTATGATTGGTAACAAAAATTTGTCTAGGAAATTTAGAGGGAACTCTTTACACTCAGAATTTTATATTTTATTATTTTGGGGGAATATTTATTTATATATAAGATGTATTTTTATACATAGAAATACCCAATTAAGAATTTGCTCAAGTTTTTATATCAAGAACTGTAAAAATCTATGCAGTAACAATTAAGATATTTGTATTCATACTTCATAAACAATATCTACTTTATCTAAATGATCATGGCGAAATCAAAAAAAAATAATACCTCTATTAATCTAAGTGATCCACAATACTACATTAACCGGGAGTTAAGTTGGCTAGAATTTAATCACCGGGTGTTACATGAAGCTTGTGATCCTAGAACTCCCTTATTAGAAAGGCTGAAATTTCTGGCTATTTTTAGTTCTAACTTAGATGAGTTCTTCATGGTGCGAGTAGCAGGGTTAAAGCAACAGGTAGAAGCCACTGTCAATTTATTAACACCTGATGGACGGACACCACAAAAACAACTAGATGATATTCGTTCACATCTCAAACCCCAACTGAAAAGACACAACGCGGAATTTGAGGAAGTTCTGCGGCCACTTTTAACCCAAAAGGGAATTTATATTTTAGATTACATAGAATTAAATCAAAAACAGCGAAATCACTTAGACAATTATTTTCAAGAACAGGTTTTTCCCGTTCTTACTCCTCTAGCTGTTGATCCTAGTCATCCCTTTCCCCACATTTCTAATCTCAGTTTAAATTTAGCAGTGGTGGTCAAAAATCCTGAGACAGAAGAGGAGTTTTTTGCTAGGGTCAAAGTTCCCAAGGTCTTACCCAGATTTTTACCCATACCACCAGAATTAGCAACCCAGGAAGATTATAACACTATACACTGGACAGGAGTTCCTTTAGAACAAGCGATCGCCCATAATTTAGAATCCCTTTTTCCAGGAATGATTATTCAAGAATATCACCCTTTCCGTATTACCCGCGATGCTGACCTGGAATTAGAAGAAGACGAAGCGGATGATCTCCTGTTAGCTATTGAACAAGAACTCCGCAAGCGCCGCATGGGTGGAAATACTGTCAGGTTAGAAATTCGTTCCCAAACCCCCACCTTAGTACGTTCTCGTCTCTTACAGGATTTAGGATTAACTCAAAGCGATGTTTATGAAGTTGATGGTCTTTTAGCACTGCGGGATTTAATGTATTTTCTCGCATTACCCCTACCAGAACTCAAAGACCCTCCGCGTCAATCTGTTGTTCCTTTCCGGTTACAAAGACTTAGAGAACCCAGTATCGATATTGATATCAACGAACTAGAAGAAGGAAAAGACTTTTTCTCCGTAATTCGAGAAAAAGATTTACTAGTGCATCATCCTTATCAATCCTTCTCCGGTACAGTAGTGCGCTTTATTACTAGTGCAGCCCATGATCCCCAGGTTCTAGCCATTAAAATGACCCTTTACCGAACATCCGGGGATTCACCGATAGTCAATGCTTTAATTACTGCGGCGGAAAATGGCAAACAAGTTTCCGTATTAGTAGAATTAAAAGCACGATTTGATGAAGAGAATAACATTTATTGGGCAAGACGTTTAGAAAGAGTGGGTGTTCATGTTGTTTATGGTTTAGTAGGCTTAAAAACCCATAGTAAAATAGTTCTAGTAGTGCGACGGGAAAAAGATAAAATGCGTCGCTATGTACATATTGGTACTGGCAATTATAATCAGAAAACAGCACGACTGTATACAGATTTAGGCTTATTTAGTTGTCGGGAAGAATTGGGTGCAGATTTAACAGATGTATTTAATTTCTTAACAGGCTATTCTCGTCAAAAATCCTATCGAGAAATTATGGTAGCACCTGTGAATATGCGCGATCGCTTTCTGGAATTAATTCACCGCGAAATTGCCAATGTCCAAAATGGATTTTCCGGCCGAATTGTTGCGAAAATGAATGCTCTAGTTGATCCACAAATCATTTCTACATTATACGAAGCCTCTCGTATGGGCGTACAAATTGACCTAATTATTCGCGGTATTTGTTGTTTACGTCCCGGACTACCAAATCTGAGCGAAAACATTCGTGTAATCAGCATTATTGGCCGCTTTTTAGAACACTCTCGTATATATTACTTCCACAATAATAGTCAAGAAGAAATATATATCGGTAGTGCTGATTGGATGCGTCGTAATTTAGATCGCCGCGTGGAAGTAATTACACCAATAAAAGACCAAGATATTGCTAAAGATCTACAAGAAATATTAGGAATTATGTTAGCAGATAATCGCCATGCTTGGGAACTACAACCTGATGGTAATTATATCCAAAGATGCCCCGGCGAGAACTGTCCAGAAACTAATTCCCAAAAAACTATTATGTCTATGGCATTACGTTCTACTGGTATTAATTAGGACTTGCTGAAAAAGTTGTCTGTGAGGACAGGGAACAGGGAACAGGGAACAGGGAACAGGGAACAGGGAACAGGTTACAGGTGACAGGTTACAGGTGACAGGTTACAGGGAACAGGTTACAGGGAACAGGGAACAGGTGACAGGGAACAGGGAACAGGTGACAGGTGACAGGGAACAGGTTACAGGTGACAGGTGACAGGTGACAGGGAACAGGTTACAGGTGACAGGTGACAGGTTACAGGTGACAGGTTACAGGGAACAGGGAACAGGGAACAGGTTACAGGTGACAGGTTACAGGTGACAGGTGCTACGCCACGGGGACAGGTGACAGGTTACAGGTTACAGGTGACAGGGAACAGGGAACAGGGAACAGGTTACAGGTGACAGGGAACAGGTTACAGGTGCTACGCCACGGGGACAGGTGACAGGTTACAGGTTACAGGGGACAGAATTGATACCTACTGAGTCTTGTATGGCTAGGCCACGCAAGCTATCAAAAATCAAATATTATTCTTGTATCAATTTAGACTTTACCAACTATCTGTAATAGCAAATAATTTAACTTTGAATTAATTTTTAATTTTTCCTAAAATCATGATGCAAAAAAGACATGACTAAATCTTTTTTCTGCATAAAAATATTTTTTTAATCACTAAAACTCATCCATAAGATAGAGTGAATTATTTTACTAATAATCATAGACTATAAAAATTCATACCATTTGGGATTTTAAATTGTCAATAACTTACTAAATTAGCACAAAATTAATAACTTTTTAGCTGCGACAATCATTTCTCAAATTGGTATTAATTTACATTTATTCTTTTTTTGGAATGTTAATGTTGTCCCCTGAGTGTTCTAACTTGGATCTTCTCGTAGTTGATGATCATGAACTCACTCGTTTAAGCCTACAATTAGTGTTTTCTACTCAAGAAAATATTCATGTTGTTGGTTTAGCTGCTCATGGTCAAGAAGCTATAGAAATGGTTAAATTATATCAACCTCATGTCGTTATTCTCGATTTACAAATGCCAATTATGGATGGTTGGGTAGCATCTCATTACATTAAAGATATATCTCCAAATACTCAGATTTTAGCTTATTCATCTGTAGATGAAACATCTTTTCAGCCAAACCAAACTGAGCATAAATTTGATAAAATTTGCAAAAAAGATATTCGTACACAAGAACTCATTACCTTAGTCAGACAGTTAGGACAGCTAAGTATTTTTCCTATTCAGAAGAAAAATTTAAGCCCGTCTCATCTAAATTAGACAGCATTTTTCGAGATTATAACGAGATTATAAGATCTGGTGCGGAAATTTTGCCCGCTAAAGGTCTAATACACTTCAATTAAATTCGCTGTAAATTATCAATTCTTATCAAAATTAAATAGCGTCGGGTATATTTTTCATAATACATACCCGACGCTTTTTTATTAAACCTGCTTAATTATTTCACGCATTAGGAACAGTGCGTTTAAATTCATCCAGTAGATCATCTAGTTCTTCCAATGCTTGATTAACATCAACCCTTAATGTTCCTAAATTGGGTTGTTCGAGTAAACTCAGCAACCGTTCACGTTTAGCTTGAACCGCGCTAATTCGGTCTTTAATTGTCTGAATATCCATTTTTTGCTTCCAGTCCTTAAACACTTCAAATCTAAAGTTAACGCAAAAAACAATAATATTAATTTCTGTGTCAATTTGCCCCTAATCAGGGATGATAATAGAACTAAGAATAAACATAAATTATACTAATCTCAAATTATGCTGGGCGGAATTTCTTTGGGAACACTTGGTTTAACAATCGGTAGTATACTCACTATTACAGGTTTTGTTGCCTATTTTGCAGATAACGCTACCCTCAATTTAGTGGGGTTTTTCTATGGTTTTCCGCTGTTATTGGGAGGTTTAGCCCTCAAAGCTAATGAACTCAAACCCATACCCTTTAGCCAAACCACCACACCATCAATTTTAGCACTCAGAAAACAACAGGCAACTGTCACACAAACTAAAATTCGTAAAGATATCACACGCTACTGCTATGGACAAAAAGCCCATTTAGACGAAGCCTTGGCTTATCTAGGTTTAAGTCCCACGGACGATTCAAGACCAATAGTGACAGGTTTACGAGAAACCGAAATCAATGGGGCTTATACGCTAATTTTAGAATTTGATTCGCCATTAATTAGCTTTGATGCTTGGCAACAAAAGCAAGAAAAGATGACCAAGTATTTTGGACCTAATGTAGAAATTAGCATGACACAGCCCAGAGAAGATTATATTGAACTCTCTTTGATGAAGCAGGAATAGTAGAGGCGGGGAAACCCCGCCCATCTTGTTTCCTGGTATAGTATAATCATCCCTAGAAATACCCACAATCTACCATGAGTCAATGTCTTAATCCCACCTGTCTTCATCAAAATCCCCAGGGTACTAACTTTTGTGAAAAATGTGGTGGTAAAATTCTTTTAGATGATCGTTATCGTCCCATTAAGTTTCTCGGAGAAGGTGGTTTTGGCAGAACTTTTCAAGCAATAGATGAAAAAAGATTAAATACTCCCTGCGTCATTAAACAATTCTTACCCCAACAAGCTGGAAGTGCTGCTTTACAAAAAGCCACCGAATTATTTCAACAAGAAGCCCAAAGACTCCAAGAATTAGGAAAACATCCCCAAATCCCAGATTTAGAAGCCTTCTTTCCCCAAGATGGTAGACTTTATTTAGTCCAAGATTTTATTGATGGTCAAAACCTTTTTGAAGAGTTTAAAAATCAAGGTAAATTAAATGAACCACAAATCAGAATTATCCTCACAGAACTATTGCCAGTTTTGCAATTTATCCATGACAATCAAGTTATTCATCGAGATATAAAACCCGAAAATATTATTAGAAGTAAAACTGGTAAATTATTCCTCATTGATTTTGGCGTTTCCAAAGAAATAAGTGGAACTATTTTAACTAAAGTTGGGACTGTTACAGGTACTCCTGGATATGCTCCCCCAGAACAGTTTCGGGGTATGGTTTATCATAGTAGTGATCTCTATAGTTTAGCTGTTACCTGTGTCAGATTATTGACAGGATATTTTCAAGAAGCTGATGGTGCAGATGAATTATTTGATACTAACAGAATGGAATGGCAATGGCAGAAATATGTTTCTTTAAGTCAGGAATTAACAACGGTATTAGAAACCATGTTGCAAGATATTCCTACTCGTCGTTATGACTCAGCAGCAGAAGTTTTAGCAGCATTAGCAAATCAAAAAACACGAGTTATTCCCACACCCACAAACCCACCCAAACCACCAGCAAATATTAACCTAAATATCAATCCTCAATCATCATTTACCGAAGATTTAGGCAATGGTGTCAAATTAGAAATGATCGCCATACCGGGAGGAACTTTCTGGATGGGTTCACCGACAAACGAAGCGGAAAGAGATGATGATGAAAGTCTCCAACATCAAGTCACAGTTCCGAACTTCTTCATGGGCAAATATCCCTTGACACAGGCACAATATCAAGCTATTATGGGGCATAATCCCTCTTACTTCAAAGGCAATAACCGCCCCGTTGAACGAGTCATTTGGAATGATGCAGTCACATTCTGTCAAAAGTTAAGTCAAAAAACGGGAAAAAACTACAGATTGCCCAGTGAAGCAGAATGGGAGTATGCTTGTAGAGCAGGGACAAAAACGCCATTCTCTTTTGGTGACAACATCACCACGGATTTAGTAAACTACAATGGTAATTATCCCTATAAGTCCGCACCTAAAGGTAAATATCGAGAACAAACTACAGATGTGGGAACTTTTCCCCCTAACACTTTTGGTTTGTACGATATGCACGGAAATGTGTGGGAATGGTGTGAAGATGACTGGCATGAAAATTATATAAACCCGCCTACAGATGGTAGTGCTTGGAACAGTCAAAGCGGCAGTAGTAGTAAAGTGCTTCGTGGCGGCTCTTGGTCTTTCGGAGCTAGGCGTTGTCGGGCTGCGATTCGCGGTAGGCTTTTGCGCGACGATCGTTACAACTGCTGCGGTTTCCGGGTCGCGTCTTCGTTCAGGAATTTGTAGCCCTTTATACTCTTACCCTTTTACCCTCTACCCTTCTTTCTCTTTTCCCTTCTTAACCCCTCCGCCTTTGGCGGAAAAAAATTTTTTTCATAAGTCGAGGTATTTGCTTAACTATATCACACAAATTAGGAAAGTGTCA
>LJOT01001033.1 GCA_001672075.1 Anabaena sp. CRKS33 | reverse complement strand
TCCCAATCTAAAATCTAAAATCTAAAATCTAAAATTTCTTGGTCATTGTTTACTCAATGGTTAGAATATTTTGGTAAAGTCTATGGTCGTGTAATTGTACCTGTTGCACCTCAATATACTTCTCAAAATTGCTCTAATTGTGGAGAAACGGTGAAAAAATCTCTATCAGTTAGAACTCATGTTTGTAAATGTGGGTGCATACTTGACCGTGACCATAATGCTGCAATTAACATTCTAACCAAAGCACTAAGACAAAGTGGCTATGATTTAAGTACCGTCGGGCGGACGGAAACTAATAACGCTTGTGGAGAGATGACCCTCTGCTCAGACTTGGTAACA
>LJOT01001032.1 GCA_001672075.1 Anabaena sp. CRKS33 | reverse complement strand
GGTAATCCCCACAAAGCAAAAAACCAGTTAGGATGGGAAGCTAAGTATAAAATGCAGGATGTAGTGAAAATGATGGTCAAAGCAAGGTTGTCAAAATCATGAAACAAACCACCTCCCAACCAGAACTGATAATAGAAGCAGGACGCACAGAAAAGCAATAGATGAAATCTTAAACTAAAATTAGTCCTTGGGGATTGTAAAGTTATTTTAAGATAAACAATTAAAGGGAAAAAATAAACGAAAATTGTCGAGCGATCGCTGGAGAATGTCACATATTAACCCTATCTCTTCAAGAGGCGATCGCGCTAAACTAAAAAACCGCCTCCCGAAGAATTAACA
>LJOT01000261.1 GCA_001672075.1 Anabaena sp. CRKS33 | reverse complement strand
ATGACAGCGGTTATAACTCCGCCAAAGGTAGCGATAAAAGATAGTTTTTTTGATGGTGGCTCAAAATCAGAATTCATCATGGAATTGGTAATTGGTAATATAATTGAGAGTTTTTTCTTGTCTAGTTTTTTTTAAGTCAGGACTTAGGCAAAATATCTCTCCCTAAGCCCCCATTTCTGTTCCCTGTTAAGAGTTCCCTGTTCCCTGCCCTCACAGGCAACTTTTTCAGCAAGCCCTATCCGATGGTCAATGGTTTAAATCTAAAGTTGGACTAGAAGCATCAGAAACACCCCGTAGTATTGGTTTTTGCAATCATGCTATCCAGCAACCAGATCCCATGATCATTCCCGATGCTACTTTAGATCCAAGATTTGTGAATAACCCTTTGGTGACATCAGATCCCAATATCCGTTTTTATGCGGGCATACCCTTAATTAATGATGAAGGCTATGGCTTGGGAGCGCTTTGTGTTCTTGATGACATACCAAGACAACTCGCACCACAACAGATAGAGGCATTAAATATTTTAGGTTGCCAAGTCATGAAACAATTAGAATGGCGGCGTAATTTAGATAGTTTGCTCCTCTCAACGGTATTAGATACAGTTAATGCTTTAGTGATAGTTCTTAACCCAGAAGGGGAAATTATTGGATTTAATCGAGCTTGCGAAGAAACCACGGGTTATTCTTACAATGAAGTTAGAAATCAATGCTTTTGGAACGTATTTACAGAACCGAAACGCCGTCGAACGGCGCGATCTATTTTTGAAAAAATTAAATCAAGTAAAGGGTTAAAAGAATATGAAAACTATTGGCGAATAAAAGACGGAAATCTGCGGCTAATTAATTGGTAAAATAGAACGGTTTCAAATGAAAATGGTGAAATTGAATTTATTGTTTGTACTGGCATAGATATCACTGAACGCAAACAAGCTGAAGAGTCTCTAAAACAGCAATTAGCAGCAGTAGAAGCGGCAAGTGATGGCATTAGTATTGTTGATAAACAGGGTAATTATCTTTATCTAAATAGCTCTTATGTGAATATATTTGGCTATAGTGATGCCACGGAATTGCTAGGAAAAAAATGGCAAGAAGTTTATGAACAAGAGCAGGTTAAATTGTTTGAAAAAAACATATTTCCTGAACTAATGAAACAAGGTTACTGGCATGGAGAAACAATTGCTCAGAGAAAAGATAGCAGTAACTTTCCCGCAGAAATGTCTCTGACAAAGTTGAAAGATGGCGGATTCATTTGTGTAGGCCGTGATATCAGTAAACGCAAAGAAGCCGAAGAAGAACTAAAATACTTTAACTTGCGATCGCAATTATTAGCTGATATTACTTTAAAAATCCGCAGTTCTTTGCAGATAGATGATATTCTGCAAACTAGTGTTACAGAAGTACAAAAACTGTTGAAAACTGACCGTGTAGTGATTCTAGAGTTGTTGGCCGATGGCTCTTTAACAGCGCGGAAAGAAGCATTAATTCCCGGTATTCCAGTTGTGATGGGGAAAAATATTGTTGAGCCTTGTTTGACAAAAAATTACCTTGAGAAATATACTCAAGGATGGATTGGTGTGATTAATGATATCGAAAAAGCTAACATTCGGTCTTGTCACATCGAACTATTACAAAAGTTTAATGTCAAAGCTAACCTGGTCGTTCCTATTTTTCTCAAAGATGAATTTTGGGGTTTACTAATTGCTCATCATTGTACCCAACCCCGTCAATGGACTAACTGGGAAACGGAATTTCTCAAGTCTTTATCTGATCAAATAGGTATTGCTTTAGCTCAAGCTAAATTACTGCAAGCGGAAATTCTGCAAAAACGAGAACTAGAAATTGCTCGTCATCAAGCTGAGTTAGCATCTCTGTCAAAAAGTAGTTTTTTAGCGAATATGAGTCATGAAATTCGCACTCCCATGAATGGCATTTTGGGCATGACTGGTTTATTATTAGAAACTCCTCTCAACCCAGAACAAAAAGATTTTTTAGAAATAGTTCGCGTCAGTGGGGATGCTCTTTTATCTCTGATTAACGAGATATTAGATTTATCCAAACTTGAAGCTGGAGAAATGATCATCGAAAGCATAGATTTTGATATTTGCAATTGTCTGGAAGAAGTGCTAGATTTATTAGCTCCTCAAGCACATAAAAAAGGACTAGAAATTGCCACAATGGTACAACAGAATGTCTATAAATATCTGAGGGGAGATGTGGGACGCTTACGACAAATTATCATGAATCTGATTGGTAATGCTATTAAATTTACCAAAGAAGGAGAGGTATTATTAGAAGTAGAATTGAAATCAGAAACTCAGGATCTAGTCATTCTCAATTTTACTGTTATAGATACAGGAATTGGTATTAGTCTTCAAGATCAAAACAAACTTTTTCAAGCATTTAGCCAAGTTGATGCTTCTATTACCCGTCAATATGGTGGCACAGGTTTGGGATTAGCAATTTGTCAACAATTGGTAAGTTTAATGGGAGGAAAAATTGGCGTAAAAAGTCAGATGGGTAAAGGATCTCAGTTTTGGTTTGAGCTACCTTTTGTGAAGCAAATCCAGCCTTCTTCTCAGATTTTGGAGCTTGATATATTGACTAACAAGCGGTTGTTAGTAATAGATGACAATGGCACTAACCGGAGAATTATTTATCATCAAGCTACTCATTGGGGAATGTTGGTAGATGAAGCAGCTTGTGCAAATACTGGTCTTGCAGCTTTACAAAAGGCTGCTACCGAAAATCACCCCTATGATATTGTTCTCATTGATATGCAAATGCCTGTGATAGATGGTCTAACGCTGGGATCACAAATTAAGGCTAATTCTGCTATTAGTAATATTCCTTTAGTTCTATTGACTTCTAGTAATCAAAAGGATGAATCGAAAAAAGCAATCAACATAGGATTTATTAGTTATTTAGTTAAACCAATAAAGCCTTCTCGTTTGCTAGATACTATCATGGATATTTTAGGAAACCAAGCAAAATTAGATAATTTCCAATCTTCTAAAATTGAGCAATCTTCTATAACTGTGTTGGATGAAAAGATACCTGATTCGACAAAATCAAAGTTAAAATTGCTCGTAGCAGAAGATAATCCAGTTAATCAAAAAGTTATCCTCAAGCAACTCCACAGTTTAGGCTATAAAGCTGATATCGTCGCCAATGGCCAAGAAGTTTTGGAAATGTTGGATAACATTGCCTATGATTTAATTTTGATGGACTGTCAAATGCCAATTCTCGATGGTTTAAAAACTACAAAAGTAATTCGTTCTCGGCCAATAAGTTCATTTGTTAATCACCGACAACCTATAGTTATTGCTATTACTGCTAATGCTATGAAGGAGGATCAACAGAGTTGTTTAGATGCTGGTATGGATGACTATTTTAGCAAACCAATTACTAAGGACAAATTAGCAACATTATTAGAGCTTTGGAGTTCGAGGATTATGGCGGGACGAGTAGTGACTATTCCCGACCCTGAGCCAGCAGTTTTAATGACAAATAATCCGTTAACAGATTTACCAATTGATTGGGAACATCTACATCAAATCTCAGACAATGATCCAGAATTTGAGTTAGAAATATTAAAAGTTTTTGTGGAAGATAGCCTGTTTCATGTAGAGGGAATTAAAGCCGCAATTACCGTTAATGACTTTCATCAACTGGCTAAGGAAGCTCATCATCTTAAAGGTTCTAGTGGTAATGTTGGCGCTACAGCCATGCGGAAAATTGCAGAAGAACTAGAACAACTCAGTCGCAAACAGAGTTTTGTCGGTGCTTATGAATTGGTACTAGGATTAGTTGATTTTATCAACAAAATTCAAGCATTTTTAATTAGGGCTTGCTGAAATAGTGCTGAAAAAGTTTTTTCGTTCCCTGACAAGGTTATCCATAAAGTCAGGTTGACCGTGGTAGAGACGTTCCATGGAACGTCTCTACATAGTGCCGACTCTTGTTAGCATTCTTTAGCTTTTTTGGTTCGGCCAACGACGGACTGCTTGACCAATTACCGCCAATTCTGACATTAATTGATCAAAAGCGTTTGGTGTTAAAGATTGGGGTCCATCAGATAAGGCTTTGGCTGGGTTGGGGTGAACTTCAATCATAAGCGCGTCCGTACCCGCAGCGATCGCCGCTCTGGCCATAGCAGGGACAAACTCGGACCAACCCACACCATGACTAGGATCAATCATAATTGGTAAATGGGTGAGTTTCCGCAACACCGGCACAACCGATAAATCTAGAGTATTGCGGGTATATTGACGGTCAAAAGTTCTAATTCCCCGTTCACACAAAATCACATGAGGATTACCCGCTGCTAAAATATACTCAGCCGCCATTAACCAATCCTCAATGGTAGCAGCCATACCGCGTTTTAACAGGACGGGTTTAGGTTGCGCTCCCACTTTTTTAAGCATGGAGAAATTCTGCATATTTCTCGCCCCCACCTGAATCACGTCTGCGACTTGGCCAATTTTCTCCAAATCTTCCGTATCCATAACTTCGGTAATAATCCCCAACCCGCTGACTTTCCGGGCTGTAGCTAACAATTCCAAAGCGCTTTCACCATGACCTTGAAAAGCATAGGGTGAGGTGCGGGGTTTATAGGCCCCACCTCGCAGAAACCTAGCCCCCGCAGCCTTTACCCGCAGCGCCGTTTCTACAATCATCTCCTCATTTTCCACCGAACACGGTCCAGCCACAACCACCAAAGGATGATGTTCACCAAACACCACATCTCCTTGAGGAGTATTTACCACCACCTCAGAAGCTTCTCCATGACGGAATTGACGACTAGCCCGTTTATAGGGTACTTCCACTCGTAATACTTGTTCAATCCATGGACTCAATTCTTGAATACGGGGGGGGTCTAAATCAGCGGTTTCCCCAATTAAAGCAATGACCACCTTATGTTGACCAATAATTTTTTCTGGAGTTAGTCCCCAGCTAGATAATTCTGTAGTAATGCGATTTATTTCTTCCTGGGGGGAACCAACTTTCATGACGATAATCATTTACGAGTTCCTTTTTTAGTAAATTTTTGATTAACTAACTTGAGATTAACAAAGAAAACTGATCAAAAAAAGCGTTACCCGCAAAGGAGAAGGGGTGAAGATGTATACACTTGGTACTATAACTGGTACAGACATTTAGATCATTACACTGATTTTAGCATTTCGGTAGCTGATATTTAATCATCATCTTCTAATTCTTTACCCATGCGATATTTTATATCATAGTTGATGATAAAGTCTAATTCTGCTTCTGTAAATCCATAATGTTCTGCTAATATCTTATCTATTTCATCTATGATAGGTTTGGATAA
>LJOT01000260.1 GCA_001672075.1 Anabaena sp. CRKS33 | reverse complement strand
TCGTCGTCAGACTCCACCACCGTGTTCTCAACCGACCCGTGGATGCCACCCAGGCCGAAGACAAATGTGAACCCGTTGACCGTGGCCGTGAGATCCGTGAAGACGCCCTTGGTCTCGGTGATCGACTGCGCCTTGAGCCAGTTCAGCACCCGGGCGAACTCGGGCTGTTGAAACGCGATCCACGGCAGGATGGCGTCCTTGAGGTGGATCACCGGACGCGGGGTCTGGCGCGGCGTGCGTCCATCGGGGCCGAAGTCGTAGCAGGAGACGCCGGCCTGCTCCAGGCGCAGCGTGAAGTACTCCTTGCCGATCTTGGTGTCGTTGAAGTTCAGCCAGTCCTTGCCCGGGTACTTGGCGCACAGGTCTTCACGGAACCGGATCATGTCCGTGGTCAGATGGTAGAAGAGCCGCGTGGCCTCGACGTCGTGCTCGTTGTATCGCTTGAGCACATCCGCCTGGTCACGGGTCAGCGTGGTGCCCACCTTGAACGGCAAGTCCTGAATGCTGTCCATGCGCAGGTTGAACTCCAGTGCCTTGAGGCTGGTGGATCGGGCCTTGTTGTCGAAGTGGTGGATCTTGAAGAGGTCGATCTGCTCCACGATGCGGTCGCTTGGCTTGACCGTGTGCAGCCAGCGGTCGTCATCATCTTGGCGCTCAATGATGGCCTGCGCCTTGCGATAGAGCGTCTGCGCGTCAGACTGCCCCATCTGCATCAGGGTGTGCAGGACAGGGTAGTCAAAGCCGATGTTGTTGAAGCCCACCATCCGGGCGTTGCGATCAGCGAGGTAGCGCACGAACTCGACAATCTGCCGGGAATCGTTGCGCCACTCGCTGATCTCGAACGTCAGCCTGACGGGCGCCTCGACGTGCATCGCGGACAGCGTGAAGACGTTGGGGTACATCTCCGCGTCGTACACCCAGTCGTTCACTCGGACACCTCGCAACTATTGCTGCCATCTGCGCATGAAATGCAAGGCACAACATCAGGTTCTTCCAGCGTCGTTGCGTAATCACGCCAAGAAAACCGTCGCCCCAATCCTTTGACGCTGGTCAGATTAGCATTTGCCTCCATGTCCAGCGCTCTTTGAAACATCAGCGGGTATTCCTGCTTCAGCGCTGCGATCTCAGGTTTGGTAGACGCGGGGCAGAAGAAGCACGATGACTTGCCTGGGCGGGGCAGACCAGCACGGTCAATGGCCGCAAGGCACTCGGGACGAGACCACTCCCACTCAACCAGTGGGTAGTGATACCGATACTTGTCGTCCTCGATTGGTGCTTTCATCCAGCGCCGAGTTTCGGAAAACTCATAGCCAATGTACTTGTCAACTCGCTCACCACGTTGCCAAGTCAACTTGGACAACCAATGGTTGTTCGCGTACTTTTCTTGAGGTGCGACCTTGAACTTCTGCGAACAGCCTTTGAAACCATATGCCAGCGATGGCAACATCTTCGCGTCTAGGCAGTTCTCTTCCAAAGTATGCACACGCCCATCGCGGCGCAATTTGCGCACAACGGTGATCAGCGGCATCCCGTGCCGGCGCAGCCACTCCTGCATGCGCTCGATGTGTTCGTAGGTGTGAGGGCGCTCACCACCAGTGTCGGCAAACAGAATCAGATCGAATGGTTCCAACCCACGCTCGACCCAACCGCACAAGATGGCAGTGCTGTCGGTTCCGCCGCCAAACGAGAGGATTTTCATCAGTGGTTACCTTGTAGAAGAGGGGCGGCGGTGCGCCACCCCATCCTCATCACTGCGCGCTCATGAACGGAGGCAGGGGCATCGGGTTGCTCCCAAACCCAGCGGGCTGCAGGAACGACGGTGCCGGGGCAGCAGCGCCGGCCACAGCGCCGAACATGCCCGACGCATCCACGGCGCCCTCGCCGAACGCGGTGTCGTCACCAGCGAACTGCACGGCCACGAGGTCACAACTCACACCTCTGTTGCCAGTTCTGACCCACGGTTTCAGAGCCACATTGACACGACAGCCGCCGTAGATTTTGCGAGCCAACTCCAACGCCTCCATGTCGTTGGATGATTGGTTGCCGTCGGCGCGAATCATCTGAGGGCGGTTCTTGTTCTTGGCATTGATCCAGACACCTTGACCGTATCCTTCGAGCTGCTTGAAGGTCTGTTCGTTCACCTTCTCAGGCCCCATGCCGAAACACCGAGCACGCTTGTCACCCTGAATCGACTGCATCACAGGGCCAGCATGCTCCTTCCATGCCTGGAAAGCCAACTGCGAGTATTGGGTCATGAACTCTTTGATCTGCGGGTGGTTCGGATCGATGTCGATGATGTCCATCGAAAACATCGGGGGCGAGCCTGGAAACTTCTGGCTCTTGAATGGCTCAGCCAAGTGGGGAAAGGAGCAACGGACGTTTGAAAAGTAGACAAGTGACATGGAAAACCTCACAAATGATTACGATAACCACGCCGGCAGTTCAACCGGCACTTCGGGCTGCACTGCGCTGAACAACGGCGCAGCGTTGGTGGTGATCGCGGTGCGCGAGTCAGCGGCCAGAGCGACCACCGGCTTGCCCACAGTCTTCACCACGTACTCGGTTTCAAGCGTCTTCAGTTGACGCTCACTCAGTTGCACATCGGTGCCGTCGCGCTTTTTCCAGCGCAGCTTCTCAGCCTGCGCCACGGACACAAGGGTGGTCTTGTACAGCGCATCCTTCGGCACGCCCATCTTCTTGAGCTTCTCGGCCATCTCCTCGTCGGACAGCCTCCAGGCGCGGTGTCCCTTGCCGTTGACCATCTTCAGGCCGGGGATGTCCACACCGCGCTCCAGGCGAGTCTGCGCCTCCTTCTCCACGCCCTCGAGCAGTTGACGCAGCAGCGGTGCGGCCTCCATGATCTGGACGATCTGATCGTTCGTCATCCTGGTCGGGTCCTTCTCGGCCGCGCTGACGGTGATGTCCATCGTGTCAACGACCTCCAGCGCCTTGGTGCCGAGCGCTGCGCAGCCACCCTTGGCGCGGCAATACTTACACTGCTTCTCGCCAGGCACCAGTGGTGCATCGGGTTTGTCCGTCGCTGCGGCCTCGATGACGATGGTACGCGCCACCTCGTCAACGACCTGCTTGACAGGGTAGTCCACGGACCTGATTGTCTGTCCACCACGCAGCGCCAGCTTCGGCTGAATCACCGTCATGCGCACGGTCTTGAACGGGTACGGGTTGGGCCTGGCGATCTTGAACCCGGCCAGCGCGCCGACGGCGTACTGCTCCATCTGCAGGATCGCCGAGTCCCAGGCGTCGTTCATCCCGTCCTTGTAGTCGATGATCTCCAGCACATCGTTGAGCGGATCGTGGATCTGCACATCGACGGTTCCTGAGAGGTCGTCACGGCTCAAGAGCCACTGCGGATCGACGCGCTGCTCGGCGATGACCGTGGCCGTGCCCATTGTGAGGGTCGCGCGGTTGCGGATGTAGTCGCTAGCGACCTTCACCCGCTGCGCACGCTCAGCATCGACGACGAACTCACCATCGTGGTCCTTCATCTTGATGCCGACCATCGGCAGCGGGTCAACCACACCCGCCTTGATGCAGTGCTCGAGCAGCGTGTGCGAGTGGGTGCCGTCGATGGTCGCAGCGCTGCGCTCATCGGGGTAGGCGGCCTCCTCGCGCACGCTGCCAGGGCACAAGGCCCAGCGGTGGCGCTTGGAGGGCGACAGGTTGGCGTGCGCGGTGCTCACTCGACCCTCCAGACCCGCACACCGGACTCCGTGGTGCGCGTGACGAACTTAAAGCCGCACCGCTTTGACGCGCTGTTGACCGAGCCAGCGAATTGCTTAGTGCTCTTTCCGCTCACCTCAAAGGAGTCTCCGACGACCATGTCCGCAAAGGGGTAAATGGGATGCCGACCGCCCCTCGTCTTCGAAATGGGGATGTTCTTCTCAATCTTGAACATGATCTCAGCCTTTCAGTGCTTCCACGCCAGCGAACAGCGCGTCGTAGTTCTCAGGCTTCACGTCGTTGATGTTCTGGTGCCCAAGTGCAACCAAAACATGCTGGATCTGCGCGCCCTTGGCCACGCCGAGGTCCTTGTAGGACGACATCACGTAGTCGATCAGGCCCTTCTTGTCGGTGAACGGTGCCTTTGGCAGCGCCGCAGATTGTGCGGGATCGGGCTGCGCGAACACAGGGGGTGCGGGCATCGCAGGTGCCGGTTCGGGTGCTGGGCCATGCATCACACCGTACAGAGGGGCCGGAGCGGGTGCGGGTGCCACGGGTGCCACGGGTGCCACGGGTGGAAGGTGTATAACGGGTGCCATAGCGGCCGTGGTTGTGACCACAGTGCGGTCGGCACCCATCGCGGCGACCAGGGCATTGATGGCTTCGGTCAGGTCTTCAATTTTGGCTTCGAGTGACATACAGAGACTCCTTCTTCGGGGTTGCGGGTGGGGTGATGGCGATGCGATCCTCGATGAACGCATCGACCAGTTCGCGCAAGACCTCTGAAATACCGCCGTACTTCTCGGCCCTGGCGCGGAACGCTTGGTGTGTCTGCTGACGCAGACGCACGGTGAGGAAAGTGGTTCGCTTGTTCATGCTTGACATCGTACCACGACGCGGGTACGATGCAAGCACTTTTTGCAACAGGAGACGCAATGAAGAAACTTCCCGGGGGCTGTGACCAGCAAGGCCGCTACCTCGAGGCGGCGGAAGCCGCAACAGATGTGGGCCAGGACGATCCTGATTTTTACAGCGACGAACACCTGCGATCAGAGTTGATTGCTCTGGCGGTTTGGGCACTGGTCATCATGGCAGTGGTGGCGGCCATTGGTTTTTTTGTTGGGGTCTATTCATAAATTGGAAGGAGCAAGACATGGCCGATGAACAACGACAGGAAATCATGCGCCGCATGAATGAAGGCATGCGGGCCATGAGCAAAGAAGAAATGGCTCGCCGCCAGCTTGAAGGTGCGCGCAACGCATATCCAGAGATTACGTCTTGGCAGCTTGCGCAAGCGTCTCAGAATTGGTGGGCGCAGTGCCGCGGAGAACTACCGGTTGAGCCGGTGCGTACACCAGAGCGCCGCACACTGTGGAGCCGCATCAAGTTGTGGTTTCGTGAGAGGGATGATGCGTTTGTGGCCGCGCTGGCTGGAGCCGCTCTTGTGCCCCTATGCATCCTGTTGTTGGAGGTGTGGAAATGGCTGGGACTGATCTGATTACCCTATCCCGCGCCAGGGTGCAGCAGGCGCTGAAGGCGCTGGAAGACCTTGCCGAAAGCGCAGAACCAGAGTGCGGCGAAGAGACCTGCGGCGACTGCAAACCTTGGCGACCCGCTTGGGCAGCTATTGCCGCCCTCAAGGCCGCGCTGAAG
>LJOT01000543.1 GCA_001672075.1 Anabaena sp. CRKS33 | reverse complement strand
TTCCCACACCTGAAGAAACCGCAGAAAAAGAAGCGAGAAAATCAGAACGTTTAGCAGCAAAATTGCGGGAATTAAATATAGATCCTGATACAATTTAATCCTGTTGTTTAAGCAACAGCGTAACCTAACAGGTGAACTGGTTTCCCCTCAGTTTAACATAACAGAACAGATCAACACTTTTCTTTTGTGTCCACAAAATATGAATTTATGATACAGGACTGAAAAAGAGTTGTCAAGAAATGATATAATTTTTTTACCATTGCTTTTTAATGACAGGGGCAATTTCAATACAGTTAATTACATCTTAATTGATTGATGAACTATGATGAAATCGTTATGAAAAATATATAGGACTCCTATTTGATTTTTGAACAAGACTCAGTAGGTATAAATTTTGTCTTTCCTGTTCCCTGTTCCCTGTTCCCTGTTCCCTGACCACACAAGTAAATTCAGGAATCAAACCGGATTCCTATAGCTGAGATGACAAACCCAGATACAAAGCCCACTGTACAGCTAACTGAGGAAATTTTGTTTTATGTTTGTTCATGACACAAGCCGTCTAGACTGCATAAATGTTAGGATTGCCACAGAGTGAGAAACGCGTAAGAGAAGGAAAAAAAACTGAATGGCAGAATTTGAAAAGTCAATATCCTTTGATGGACGGGATATTCGACTGACGGTTGGCCTACTAGCCCCCCAAGCAGGTGGGTCGGTTTTGATACAATCAGGGGATACAACTGTTTTAGTGACAGCCACAAGGTCAGCAGCCAGGGAAGGTGTTGATTTTTTGCCACTGACGGTAGATTATGAAGAAAGACTGTATGCGGCAGGAAGAATCCCCGGAGGAATTATGCGCCGGGAAGGTCGTCCACCGGAAAAAGCCATTCTTACCAGCCGTCTGATTGACCGCCCGCTGCGTCCTTTATTCCCTTCCTGGTTACGGGATGATTTGCAAGTTGTGGCCTTAACTATGTCCATGGATGAACAAGTCCCGCCCGATGTGTTAGCAGTGACAGGTGCTTCAATTGCTACCCTCATTGCCCAAATTCCCTTTAATGGACCAATGGCCGCTGTGCGAGTAGGCTTGGTGGGTGATGATTTTATTATTAACCCAACCTACGCAGAAATTGAAGCGGGAGATTTGGATTTAATCGTCGCTGGTTCACCAGATGGGGTGATCATGGTGGAAGCCGGTGCAAATCAATTGCCAGAGCGAGATATTATTGAGGCGATTGATTTTGGCTATGAAGCTGTACGGGATTTAATTCAAGCCCAGTTAGATTTGCTGGATGAATTGGGTTTAAAACTTGTGCAAGAAGCACCACCTGAACCAGATCAGACCTTAGAAAATTATATCCGCGATCGCGCTAATCAAGAGATTAAGAAAATATTAGCGCAATTTGA
>LJOT01000259.1 GCA_001672075.1 Anabaena sp. CRKS33 | reverse complement strand
ATCTTCAGGATTACAGGATAATCCATAACCGGGTTCAACATACATTTGTTGCCAGTCTGGCAAATCTGACACTACTAAAGGTAAACCACAAGCTAGGTAATCAAAGGGTTTATTGGAAGCACCTGTCATTGGTTCTCTGGTAGGTTTAATAAATAGTGATAAGCCGATATCACATTTACTACACCATTCCAGTAGTTCTGATCGTTTAGATAATGTTCCTACATACTGAATGCGATCGCCTATACCTATCTTATTTGCTAATGTTTGTAATTCTTTCACATAACCCCTATGCCCTATAGTTTCATATCCAGCTATCCTAAGTTTAACATTTTCGGGTAACTGTGCTAAAGCTTTAATGATTATAGAAGGAAGTTGAGTGGGAACTATTGAGCCATGATACCAAAGCCATAATTCATCTTTGTCATTTAATATATTGGGATGAAATACTGCTTGTTTGCTTGGACAGTTCCAAACACAAAGAGAATGTTGATTATTATTAAGTTCTTTGTCAAATAAATCTGCTCTTTGCTGATTAGGCAAAATACGGAATTTAGCTCGGCGTGCTAATTTTTCTCTGGCTTGTAAACACCAATTTATAAATAAACTGTTAGCTTTTGTGCTTGGTGAATCATGTTCGTGATAAATAACTTTTATACCGGGTAAAAAAGTCAATATTAAAGCTATCGGGCAAACTAAAAAATCTGAAGCATATACCCATTGAGGTTGCCAACGTAACACCGCTATTAACACCCAAATACAATATCTCATGTAATGTAATTTTTGCCGCCAGCCAGGCTGACAAAAGGGTATTTGATAGACAGTAATATGAGGATGAGGTGGAAACCTTAAAGCGTCTCCGCCTGATGCTCCTGTACCTAAAAATAGTACCTCCCAATCGGCTTGGGCTAAAATCCGAGAACTATGTTCTAAAGGGGGATAGATGGCGGGGTTTGTGTATTGGATGTATAAGATGCGATTTGATTGGCGATTTTTTGATTTAATCATTTTTGTGCAATTACCCAAACCACATAGGAATAAGATTTACGATCATACATGGCTAATTTATGTAAGGGATGCCAAGGTCCTTTGCTAAGACCTAATATAGATAAATCCCAAAGTGTTTGCGAAAGTTTGATTAAAGGTTTTGATATCATAAGTTTTAATTATTACACGGTATATCGTTCTTTGAAAGTTTTTTAACTATCCCAGTTACAGTCAACTCACTTAGGGACTTCCAAGTAAAAAAATACCCAAAAATTTCTTGTGGTGCGGGCATCTTGCCCGCTAATCATCAAGGACAGGCAGGATGCCCATGCCACAAAGTTGGGTAATTTATTTTTTGGTGTTCCCCTAAAGATTGTACTTCCGTTTGTCCTCTTGGGATTAGTATAGCAATAAGTAATTGGACAAAAATATTTACAGTCATTGCGAGCGAAGGGAAGCAACACAACTCCTGCGATTGCTTCATTTCACTTCGTTCCATTTGCAATGACATTGTGTAATTAATTCTGTCTCACTACTTAATATTTGATTTTTTGAGCGTTTCAGATCCCCGACTTCTCTCAGAAGTCGGGGATCTTATTCTTATTTATGACCAATTTGAGATTTCATAAATTAGCGATCGCTTTCAAGATAAACAAAGTATATCTCAGGAGATTATAAGTTAGCTTTATGGCATAGAGGAAGCTTAACACCAGAAAACGACTTGCACCAAATGTAGGTAGAAAATCATTTTTTACTTTTCTTTACACAGATTGGTTTTATTGTGTTCACTTACTTAATAAAAGGCATTATTTTTTAGTTTTGACGTTTTTCTTTTCAGCGCCCCTTAGATAGTCTGGATGATTATATTCAAAGAATACATCAATCCAGGGCATAGTTAACTTGATTAAAGCAGCATAAATACTTACCCATTTATAAGCAGAAATAATTTTGAGTTCATCATTTTTGTTAATAGGAGAGAAAGTTTTGCTAGACCACTCTTTGAGTACGTTAGATTTTTCTCTTTGATGTACATTTTCTAGATTAGAAGTTTTAGAATCTAAATGTAAACGAAAGTAACCCAATCTCTGGGTAGTATGAGCAACTTTCGCACCAGAATAAATCTGATAGAACCACCACAAATCTAAACAGAAGTGGTAATTTTCATTGAATTTCAAATTTTGAAATTTGGTGTGATTCCAAAATGTGCTCTCCTGCGGAAGTTCGTAACGGAGATTAAATACTATAAAAGGAAAGACAAACGGTTTAAATATGCGAAAATGATGCTGCCACCAACTCCTACGTAATAAATAATATTTGGGTTTATATTGATTGGGCTTTCTATTACCAACTAAAATATCACATTTTTTGCTATAAAATATTTTGGCTATATGTTGTAAAGCAGATGGTAGATACATATCATCGCTATTAAGGTAAGCTAATATATGACCTGTAGCTTTTTCTAATCCTTTATTAATCGCATTTGCCTGTCCCTTATCTTTCTCACTCACCCAATAAGTCAACCAAGGTTCGTACTTTTTAATAATCTCCACTGAATCATCTGTACTGTTACCATCCAAGACAATATATTCTAAATTAGGATAACCTTGAAGCAACACAGAACGAATAGTTTCTTCTATAAATTGCCCATAGTTATAATTTGGTGTAACAATACTAATCTTTGGCCATTCTGAGCCATCAGGCATTTTATCAGGTAGTTGGGGACTCGATTCAGTCCAAGGCCAGCCGGTTTTACCGCTTGGGGGTGGTGGAAGTTCGCTTAAAGTGGGACAACGCATATACTTATTATACTCCTTGTTAGGATTAAAACTTTTAGACTTACAACTGTTCTCAAAAGAAATTTGATTTTACTGGAACATCTCGCGGAAAAATATCTTGTTAATTATTGTCTATGATGGTTTTCAAGTCTTTGAGCGATAGCGAAGCGCTGCTGCAAGCAGTTCGCCTGTACTGGTTGATCTAGAGGCTATAATCACATTATATACTCAGTTGCGATGCCTACTGCGAGGGAAGCGATCGCCTGACCTGTTGGTATAGTTCTATATATAGCGGTTCTCGATTGAGTGAGATACAAGAACCCCACCCCCAACCCCCTCCCCGCAAGCGATGAGGGGGCTATGATGTATCTCATGCAAGTGTATACTGCTATATCTTTTTTCCTGCATTTCTAAAGTATATTCTTTAAGGGCGATAGCGAAACGCTGCTGCAAGCAGTTCGCTCGCCAATTTTCGTTCATTTTTTCCCCTTAATTGTTTATCTTAAAAAGACGTTACAATCCCCAATGACTAATTTGAAATTTCATAAATTAGCGATCGCTTTCAATTAAGATAAACAAAGTATATCTCAATTGCCGCTACCCTAGACGACAAAAGGGTATTTGATAGACTAAATGAATATTCGGGGATGGTTTGCAAGTCTTTGAGCGATAGCGAAGCGCTGCTGCAAGCAGTTCGCCTGTACTGGTTGATCTAGAGGCTATAATCACATTATATATTCAGTTGCGATGCCTACTGCGAGGGAAGCGATCGCCTCATCTGTTGGTATAGTTCTATATATCTTTTTGCTGGCATTTCTCAAGTATATTCTTTAAGGGCGATAGCGAAACGCTGCTGCAAGCAGTTCGCTCAACAATTTTCGTTCATTTTTTCCCCTTAATTATTTATCTTAAAATAACGTTACAATCCCCAATGACTATTATTAGCTCACTTATAACACACTTATTTTATAAGTTAACAGTAGTTATCCCCTATATTTGAATAGGATTTTCTCCTCAGCTTGTTTAAATTCAATATCAAATAAATCAAACACAACTTCCCTACCCAATAAAACTTCTTGGCAATCCTCATTTTGTAACCAGGCAACAGGAGCAGAAAAGGTATAATTATCAATCTGCATTTCAACTTGTCGGAGTACATATTGTACACTCCCCCCTACTCCTTCTCCATTACTCAGAACTTCTCCTTGAGAGAGGGCATATCCTAAGTCTGTGCCTAAATAAAATGTAATTAGGCTAATATCCGAACCAGAATCTACAAGCATTTCCAGGATTTTAGAATTTTGAAAAGTTAGACAGACTTCGTATTTTGGCTGCCAATCATGTTTTTTGACTGTTCTAAAACGCACTGGGAAAAACTTCACTGGCTCAACAAATTCGTTCTCGTAGATCCGCTCAGTGATGTAGTCAGAAGATTTTAAGTTCTGAAGGTCAATTTGCTGTGTCATGATTCTATAATCTTGGTGATGAGCTATTACACCATCCTTAGTGTAAATAATCCATTCTCCACGATATTGTTTTAGTTTTCGGTAATTTGCTTTACGCCATTCTTTGGCACTATTGTATTTTTCGTTCATATTTAGCTATAGGAAAGTCGGGGATCTGGGCATGATCAGATTATGTATTCAGTTACCATTATATTTATTTCTTTAATCGCCTAATTACTGACAATATTAGATGTCTTGTAGACAAAGTTCCAGATTTTGGTCAGATCTTTTCTGTACTTTGGCCTCCTGATCAAGATCTTAATAGAGATCCTTAAAAGGTTGCATGGAGGGACTGAGATCAAAAAGACCATCAAAGCCCAACTCACTGTTCAATACTATCCGGTTCTGTCACTCTCGGACAACAATAATCGAATCTATTTTTTGTAACTTTTATTTTATACAGGTTTGCGATCGCCGTTCTCTAATGGATGAATAATATAATAACACATAGTTAATTAGTGTGCGCTAGGTTCAGAGATTCTGATTCAAGTGTCATCTTTATTGTCAGTATATTTTACTTAACTCCTTTGAATAATTGATACCTGCGAAAGAGTTTCATTTAACCAAGCGAACTGCTTGCAGCAGCGCTTCGCTATCACCTTCAAGATCAACAGTTTCAGATCCCCGACTTCTTTAAGAAGTCGGGGATCTGATTTTCTTATTTTATTTATAGAGTGAAGGTTAAAGAATTTCCCCAGTGACTAATTTGAGATTTCATCAATTAGCGATCGCTTTCAAGTAAGATAAACAAAGTATATCTCAATTGCTGCCATCCTAGAGTTTTAGATCCCCGATTTCTTTGATTTATTGTGTCCATAAATGATAAACTGCCCTGCTGAAGTCGGTGATCTGGGCATGATTCAGATTATACATTCAGTTGCCATACCCAGGGAAGCGATCGCTTTAACCGCCCCCAATCACTTCTTTTGTTAGCAGTTTAATGAACTTCTAACCAGTCTATCAGGTCTTGTAACTGAGAAAAATCCAATAAACTTTCTCCCAATATCTCTAACTCAGTAGTGGGTAACTTCTTGATTTTCTCCCTCATAGAAAATTCTATTTCCCCAAACCTTTTA
>LJOT01000258.1 GCA_001672075.1 Anabaena sp. CRKS33 | reverse complement strand
AAAGAAATAGCTATACTATTGGCTCTATCACGGGTAACAATATCAGGTACTCCACCTAATTCAGAAATTTTGTTTGCCAATTGAGCATTTGCTGATGCTGCTAAAAGTGAAAAAATTTCTAACAAAGAAGTTTTACCTACACCATTAGCACCAATCATGACTGTCAGAGGACGATCTCGCATATCTATTTGTACATTAAATAAGCGACGATATCCTTCAATAGTTATCCGTTCAAATGAGTTCATAATCTAACTCTTGCCAATGGTGATGAATAAATAGTATTTTATCATTTAACTAGTTTTTGCACGCTTTAATTTACGGTAAAAATGCCCATGATTACCAAAACAAAACACCTAATCATCTCCTTTATCTCCCTTGCTGCTATCCTCACCAGTCAAGCTGTATCAGCTACTATCACCTTGCCCCTCCGTAGTAAAAAGGGAATGGTAGTTTCTGCAAGTCCTCTGGCCAGTGAAGCTGGACTTTTAATGTTAAAAAAAGGCGGCAATGCGGTAGATGCAGCAGTAGCTACAACTTTCGCTATTTCAGTAGTTGAACCTTTTTCTGCTGGTATTGGTGGCGGTGGTTTCTTGCTTTTTCATTCTCAAAAAACCGGGGAAATTAAAGCTTTAGATTTTCGAGAACGCGCACCCATTAAAGCTACTAAAAATATGTATTTAGATGCTGAGGGAAAAGTGCGAACTGGCGCGAGTATTACTGGTTATTTAGCAGTAGCAACACCGGGGACTGTAGCGGGTATGTATGAAGTTCATCGTCGTTATGGTAAGTTACCTTGGCGAGAGGTTATGAAACCTGGAATTGCACTGGCTAAAAATGGTTTTATAATTAGTGATAGGGTTGCTTGGCGTTCTTCAGCAGCTTACGAAATCCGTAAACAAGCAATACTAAAAAACCCCGCAGCTAAAAAAATATTCACTCGTCATGGTGAATATTATCAACCAGGAGAAAAATTAATTCAAACTGATTTAGCTAAAACTTTAGAAGCAATTTCTGAAAATCCCCAAAGTTTCTACAGGGGAAAAATTGCCGAAATAATAGCCTCAGATATGAAGAAAAATAGCGGTTTAATTACTATTGAAGATTTAAAACAATATCAAGCAATTTGGCGCAATCCTGTATGTGGTAACTTTCGTAAAAGTAAAATCTGTTCTATGCCACCACCATCATCTGGAGGAGTTCACTTATTACAAATGTTAAATATGATCGGTGACACAGACTTAAAGTCTTGGGGATGGCATCACCCCGATACTATACATTTAATCATAGAAATAATGAAAATCGCTTATAGCGATCGCGCCGAATATTTAGGTGATCCTGATTTTGTGAAAGTCCCCATTTCCGAACTTATTAGCCCAGCTTATGCCCAAAAACGTCGCCAAGAAATTAACATGAAAATGGCAACACCATCAACCGAAATTAAACCTGGACTCAAAACTTCAAAATTTTATGAATCCACAGAAACCAGTCATTTAAATGTAGTGGACGCAGACAGAAACGCCGTCAGTTTAACCTTCACAATTAACTTAGGTTTTGGTGCGGGAATTGTCACACCAGGAACAGGAATAGTTTTAAATAATGAAATGGATGATTTTGCAGTTGCACCAGGAGTACCAAATGCCTTTGGTTTAGTGGGTAAGGAAGCTAATAGTATAGCACCCAAAAAAACGCCTCTTTCTAGTATGACACCCACTATTATCACCGAAAATAATCGCTTGCGAATGGCTGTTGGTGCGCCAGGTGGTAGTACAATTATCACCCAAGTATTGCAAATAATTTTGAATGTTTTAGAATATAAAATGGATGTTGGTGCTGCAGTTTCGGTCTCCCGCATACATCACCAATGGCTACCAGATGAATTGCGAGTGGAAGCATGGGGTTTAGATGCGTTAACTAGGGAAGACTTACAACAACGGGGACATAAAATCAGGGAAACTGCACCTTGGGGTAATGCAAATGCCATCACAGTTACAGAAGATGATACCCTAGAAGCAGCGGCCGATCCTCGCGGTGATGGTTCTCCAAAGGGTTATTAATTCTCTTTTTGACCATAACCTAATTGCCAATTTTTTACTTCTTTGAGATCATTGATTTTACCTACGAGAGTAAACTTAATTGCAGTGCGTGTTTGTAAATATGCTTTTACTAAATAATGTCCCGGTTTAGCGTTAATTCCAGCTATAGTTTGACTACGATCTGCTACAACTCCGCAGAAGGTTTGATTGACTGGTAAATTAACTCTAATTAAAGGATCATGTGAATAATTATTTGGTAGCATAAACACAGCATATACATTATGTTCACCTAACCATGGACGAACTACAATTTTCTCAGGATGAATATAATATTTTGTACTTTTGCTAATCATAAATCCCCCATTTTCACAAGGAAAATTTGGTAATTTCTGCCAAAATCTTACCAATCTAATCATGAAAAATATCATTCCCAATAAAGCCAAAGTAAACAGTAAATAAGAGATTTGACGTTTTCCCATTGCTAATATTAACAACTAGATTTTTTACTGATGCTTTTTATTGTACTCAATTATTTCTAGTCATGGTGTAGGATTGATAACGATATTTGCATCTCTTTGATTTTCGGAAATATCTAATCAGGTAAATATACCTTTATTCATTTAATTCCTGGTAAATTATGGCTGGTTTTTAAATAATATCCTCACAATGATTTGAGACTAAATGTAGTTTAAATTACTAAACAAGTACGTAATAATTGGGTGATAATTATTTAAGATGTAATTATTTTTACTTATAGACTGAAGGCGATTAACCCAGAAAATTTCTCGTCATTAAATTCCCATTAAATTCAAAAAGTATGTTATAGTGTTAAATGTATATGCAAGGGCGCGTGGCTCAGTGGATAGAGCAACAGGTTCCGGTCCTGTGGGTCGGGGGTTCAAGTCCCTCCGCGCTCATTTTATTTACAAGGCTAACCATAAAAGTCTATGCTTGCTTGAGTAAGTCTTATTATGCTTAATTTGAAAACTCTATTGAGTTTTAAGTTTGGTTTCACACAACTTTTCATGGTTTATAATGTCTTATTCCACTCAAACCCATAATAACTCAAATATTTGGGCAGTTACGACTGATTTAACTATTCTCCGTCATCAGCTACTAGATTTATTTTGTCAGCTTGCTTATCAAGAGGGTGATTTTGTTCTCTCTTCTGGACAACGTAGTTCTTACTATATTAACGGGAAACAAGTAACACTTCATCCCCAGGGTGCTTTAGCCATGGCGAGACTATTGTTACATATCTTACCTGAAGATACTCAGGCTGTAGCTGGTTTAACTTTAGGGGCTGATCCTATTGTATCAGCAGTGAGTGTGGTTTCTGTTTATGAAAATAGACCAATACCAGCTTTAATTATTCGTAAGGAAGCCAAGGGACACGGTACAATGGCTTACATTGAAGGTCCGAGTTTACCCGAGGGTGCGAAGGTCGTAGTTTTGGAAGATGTGGTAACAACTGGACAATCTGCACTCAAAGCCGTGGAGAGATTACAGGCAGCAGGTTATACTGTAAATAGTGTAATTTCACTGATAGATAGGTTGCAAGGGGGTGGGGCGTTATATGAGTCTGCTGGGTTGCAATTTCAGGCTTTATTTACGATTCAGGATCTTCAAGAACGCTATCGAGAAATTAAATCTACGATCGAGTAACCTGTATTGGTAATGTGTTGGTAACATGGTGTGGTGGGTGACGCTGTTGTTAACCCACTTCGGAAATTCTGGAAATCAGCTTCATTATCTCCTGATAATATTGTATATTTCCTAACTGGGAATAAAGATCAGCGGATTTGCGGAAATCCGTAATGGCGTTTAGATGATTCCCTAGTTGTCTATGTATATCCGCCCTGACTAAATAGGCTAGGGGATAACGTGGTTGTAATTGTATTGCTTGGTTTAAATCTGTTAATGCTGCTTTTAATTCTCCTATAAGCAAGTAGCTACGACCTCGATTAAACCAGTCTTCAGCTAAATTAGGGTTAATACTGATTGCTTGGGTATAATCAGATATTGCTTTTTTATAGTCATCGAGGGCATAACGGGCATTAGCGCGATCGCTATAAAATACAGCAGATTGGGGATCTAATCGTAAAGCTTCAGTTAAATCACTTACTGCACCAGTAAAATCTTTGATTATATAACGAATATTTCCTCTGTGATAGTAGGCGGCTAAAAAGTCAGAATCTATTGTCAAAGCCTGGTTATAGTCTTTAATTGCTGCTTGTATATTACCTAACAATTTATGAGCATCACCTCGTTTGCAGTATGCTGGAGCAAATTCTGGGGTGATTGATATTGATTGAGTATAATCTGCAACTGCACCAACAAAATCCTGCATAGCTTCCCGTACCGTTCCCCGTCCATAGTAAGCTGTAGCTAAAAGGGGATTAATTTGTAATGATTGATTATAGTCAGTAATTGCATTTTCATAATTTCCTAATTGGTGATGTGTATTAGCTCGAAAAGCATATACTATATCTAAATCAGGATTAATTTGTAATGCTTGATTATAATCGCTAATTGCTTGGTGATAATCCCCTAGATTGCCATAAATTAAACCCCGTTGATAGTAAACTTGAATATCATCAGGAACTATTGTTAATGCTTGATTAAAATCCTTAATTGCTTGGTGATAATTTTGGAGATGAGCATAAATTAAACCGCGATTGTAGTAGGCTGTAGCAAAATTAGGATTAATTTCTAGAGAACGATTATAATCATTAATAGCATTTTGGTATTTTTGCAAAGCATAATAACTATTACCACGATTATGGTAAGCTTCTGCCAAATTAGGATTGATATTTATAGCTTGGTCATAATCAGCGATCGCTTTTTCATAATTACCTAAAATATGAAAGATATTACCACGATTAATATACGCAGTGGAAAAATTAGCCGATAATTCTAAAGCTGCATCAAAACTAGCAATTGCTTGTTGATAATTAGCACTACGATAATGATCTAAACCCTGTTGATGTAAAGTATTAATAATATTTTGATTCATAAATAAAGAGAGAATATTGTGAATTTTGAGTTTAAACCAGCTATTTCTATGATGGAACTTCTACTAATTCAGAAATGGAATCGCCAAGACGAAGAAAATGCTTCTCATTAAGAGTTAAGATTTTATTCGCTTCTATTTTTAAAGCAGAATAAGCGATTAAACTATCATAAATTGCTCCTCCCGTAAACCCTAAATTGACCATATTTTCTATAGCTTGATAATAATCATCTTCAGTTAAAGAAATAATCTGAAATTCTTTGAGATTTTCCTGAATAAGCCTCTGAGTGATTTGAGGTGA
>LJOT01001031.1 GCA_001672075.1 Anabaena sp. CRKS33 | reverse complement strand
AATTGTTGGTGAAAATTTGGGGATGATTTTGTTTATCCTGATATGGCTAACGCCACGCTACGCTATCAGACAATTACAACATTAACCACCAACAAACAATTGAGCTATTACATCCTGTACATCCTCAAATCCTGGACATCCTGATTCAGACAAAAATTATCCGCGTTCATCCCTGAATCAATTATCAGTTTAAAATTGTGGTAGTTATGAGCGATAGCGAAGCACTCTGTAGGGGGTAGTTGCTATTAATTGGTAACTAATAATATATAATAGGATGTGAGATAGTTAAATTTTCTCCCTAAACATTCAATGAGGATATGACAATGAATGCTTTAACTGT
>LJOT01001030.1 GCA_001672075.1 Anabaena sp. CRKS33 | reverse complement strand
GACTGGCACGGCACCTACATTCCGCATGAGGATGGCGGGACCGTGCGCCATATTCCTGGTGCAAACCTTACGCCGATTCTTGCCAATGGCGCAGTGTTTGGGGACTGACCTATGCAAACACCAGACACGAAGCCCGGGCCTTACTATGTCACGGCCTTCCTTGACGGAGACGCCACAATTTACGCGATGGCCGGGCCATATGCCGACCATGCGTCTGCATTGGCGGACGTGCAAAGGTGCCGGGACATTGCCATATCCGTGGACCGCAAGGCAATATGGGCGGCCTTCGGCACCTGCCGCACGCCCACCTATTCACACCCCGGCAAACTCAATCAACTTGG
>LJOT01000542.1 GCA_001672075.1 Anabaena sp. CRKS33 | reverse complement strand
AATTGCCAAAAATGGTAATAATTACACTATTTTAACTAATGATCATGTGATTAATCCAGGGGAATCTTATCGCATTCAAGCACCAGATGGAAAAATCTATCCTGCTACTGTCATTAAAGAAAAACCCCCATCTTTAAAAAATCAAGATGCAGCTTTATTCCAGTTTCAATCAACAGTAGAATATACCATAGCTACTTTAGGAATTTCCGCACCTATAGCAGTAGAACAAAAAATTGTCGCGGCTGGATTTGTGAGTGGTAGTGCTAAATTAGTTTTCACAGAAGGACAAATTTCTCTATTACCAGATAAAAGTTTTCAAAGAGGTTATCGCATTGGTTATAATAACAAAATTCAACCGGGAATGAGTGGCGGACCCATATTAAATTATCAAGGTGAAGTTATTGGTATTAATGCCGTTCATGCCTATCCTATTTCTGATAAAATATATACTTATATTGATAATAGTAAACCCAGCGCAGCCGAACGTCAGCAAATGCGTCAATATAGTTGGGGTTTACCGATTTACGCCGTCGCTAAGATAATCCCGGAATTTGTGGCTAAATCACCAAGAAAGATTGATAATTCCGGTTTGAGAGCAAAAAAAGGTTTAATCCAAAATATTGACCAAATTGCCCAAGAAATTACGGTGTTAATTCCTAATGCTAACCCCGAAGATATGGGTTCTGGGGTAATTATTGCCCAGAAAGGTAATATTTATTATGTGTTGACCGCAGATCATGTGATCTGGAATCGTGATGAAAAAAAATTAAAAGATAAGTTAGAAATAGTCGCACCAGATAATCAAAGATATGCTATAAATGTCAGCAATGCGAAAAGAATGCCTGGAGTTGATTTAGCCGTTGTTCAATTTACCAGTAATCAAAAATATCGAGTTGCAACTTTAGCAAATTATAGTTTAAATACTAAAGGTCAAAAAGTGTTTGTTTCTGGTTTTCCTGGTAATAAACAACAAAATAAAAACAAACCTCATCGGATTTTGACGGCGGGAATTTTGAGCCAACCAGAATTAATCAGGTTGAATACTTATGTAAGTTTCAATAATCAAAGTTCTATAATACCTGTGCAAATACAAACTGTTTTAAGTGATGGTTATGATCTACTTTATAGTAATATTACTAAAGGCGGAATGAGTGGCGGTGCGGTTTTAGATACCCAAGGAAGATTAATTGGTATTCATGGCAGAGTGGAAGGTGAAATATCACTCGATTTTGATGGTGAAATCAATTTAGGTAGTAGTTCTGGTATTCCCATTAGGACATTTTTAAATTTAGTTGAACAAGCAGGAATAGATTCAGATTTAAAAGTCGAAACTACTGCACCAGCTACACTAAAAAAATCGGAAGAGGATGTAATTAGTGAATATTTATTACCATTGGATCAAGTTCCTAAAAA
>LJOT01001029.1 GCA_001672075.1 Anabaena sp. CRKS33 | reverse complement strand
TCGTGAAGAATGTTTAAATCTATTATTTTACAACTGAAAACACACAGATAAACCATATCCTGAAAATCTTTTAATCCTGGTTATCCTGATTCAGACAAATTCCTGAAAATCCTTTAATCCTGGTTATCCTGATTCAGACAAATTCCTGAAAATCCTATAATCCTGGTTATCCTGATTCAGACAAATTCCTGAAAATCCTATAATCCTGGTTATCCTGATTCAGACAAATTCCTGAAAATCTTTTAATCCTGGTTATCCTGATTCAGACAAAATCCTGAAAATCCTATAATCCTGGTTATCCTGATTCAGACAAATTCCTGAAAATCCTGTAATCCTGGTTAT
>LJOT01000257.1 GCA_001672075.1 Anabaena sp. CRKS33 | reverse complement strand
TGAGATGACCTGAAAATCGTAGTGATTTAACACTTAGTCGGGTAAACTCTGGGCTTTAAAAGCCCCCACTTACCCTAAGGGAAGTGGTGGGTAATTTACGCTAGGTGGAAATTTGATGTCTAAGTCTTCTACTCAAAGTTTACCAGGGATGAGACGAGTTAAAAGGCGATCGCGTATTTGTTTTCAATGAGTAACAGATGTGAATAATTTTTCCTTGCAAAACTCCCGCATCACACAGAATCATAACTCTAAACCCTGCTGACGATATTTTTCCAGTCAACGTTGCTGATACTCATTCTGCGGTTCATAAGTTGATACAGATAATTCATCAACCTTTTCAAACCACCGCTTCCACCTATCTGTTAAAGATTCTTGAGATTGCACATTAACTGCGTTCTGGTGGGCGATCGCCCAATTCACATTTTAACGCCAACCTACTTATTAAGATTATAATATGATGGGTATTGATTCTGTAGAAACACCCATGTTAAGCTATCTAATGATTAATAAAATCTAAGTTTAAAATCTAATTTAGAGATTCTGCATCTTACTTTGATTAACCAGGAGTATCGAAAATGCCAGTAGGAATGCCCGAATTTGTGGAAAACCCGGAAAATCGTTGTCCGGTAATTCTTTTGCTTGACACCTCTGGCTCAATGTCAGGACAACCTATCCAAGAGTTAAATCGGGGTTTAGCAGCCTTTAAAGAAGATGTGATAAAAGATGCTCAAGCTTCTTTAAGTGTAGAGGTGGCTATTGTCACCTTTGGACCGGTGCGACTCACACAAGATTTTGTCACCATAGACCATTTTACACCGCCCAAGCTAGAAGCAGATGGTGTCACCCCAATGGGTGCAGCCATAGAATATGCTTTGGATTTATTAGAAAAACGCAAACAGTCTTATAAAGATAACGGTGTTCATTATTATCGTCCTTGGGTATTTTTAATTACCGACGGTGCGCCCACAGATGATTGGGGAGGTGCAGCGCAAAGAGTAAGACAAGAAGACGCACAGCGCCGAATGTTATTTTTTACCGTTGGTGTTCAGGGTGCTGATATGCACAAACTCCGGCAAATTGCCCCTCTAGAACGTCCACCAGTGACCCTGAATGGCTTAGATTTTCGCTCTTTATTTGTTTGGCTTTCCACCTCCATGAAACGGGTTTCTAGTGGCAAAGTAGGGGAAGCTGTGGCATTACCGCCGGTAGGGTGGGGGCAAATTACTACTTAGAGGGTGTATAAGCTAAAAGAACCTCTCCCTAACCCTCTCCTAAGAGGAGAAAGGACATGAAAAAATTAGTTTTTGTACAGGGAGTTTTAAAGCCTCTCCCCTACAAGGGGAGAGGTTTACCAGAGGGGTTATAAAGTCTCATAAAATATAAAGGATTTATTGATTGTGGGTTGGAAAGCTATAGCCCGTTCTGCAACGGGAACAAGTCATCAAGAGCAAAAAATACCTTGTCAAGACTGTGGACATTATCGCATTTTTAATGATGTAATTCATGATGTGATTGTCGGTGCAGTTGCTGACGGGGCTGGAAGTGCTAAATATTCTCACTTTGGTTCTGAATTGGCGGTAAAAACTGTAATTAAATGCTTTGCTGATATTAATGAACTTCCTGATCAACAAGGTTTTTCTCAACCACTGAATCAAGAAGAAGCTCAGGTAGTCTTTACTAAGTTTGTCAAGGAAGTTATTAAAGCATTCAATGAAAAAGCAGATCATAAAGGTTATTCTGTCAGTGATTTAGCTTGTACCCTGTTAGTTTTCATCGCAACTCCTGACTGGGTTGCAGCCATGCAAATTGGCGATGGATTTATGGTAGTCCGTTGCCAAGATCAAGAATATCAATTATTATTTGAACCAGACAAGGGGGAATTTTTCAACGAAACAACCTTTGTCACTTCAGCTAATGCCCTGGCAGAAATGCAGGTACAGGTAATTTCAGGTAAACAACAGTTTATTTGTGCTTCTACTGATGGATTAGAAAAAGTGGCAATTCGCTTGAGTGACTGGAAACCTCACGCGCCATTTTTTAAACCCTTGGAGGAATATTTGCGAGAAACTGCTAAACCAGAAGATGATGAAAAATATGTGATTGATTTCCTCAATTCTGAAAGGTTAAATTCTCGTACTGATGATGATAAAACCTTACTTTTGTGCCTCCTTGAACAGGATGCAATTGCTAAAAAACTGTAGGTTGGGTTGAAGAATGAAACCCAACATTTTCGAGATTCATGAGATTTTGTTGGGTTTGGCAAAGCCTCAACCCAACCTACGGATTTTAGAATTTTAGTAGGCTCATTTGAAGAATAAAACCCAACATTTTCGAGATTCATGAGATTTTGTTGGGTTATGCCTTCGGCACGCTCCGCGAACGCAAAGCCTCAACCCAACCTACGGATTTTAGGATTTTAGACATATTTTTCAACCCATCTAATTAAAATCTAATTCAAATTCTATGACAGTTCTTATTTGTGCCAGTACGGGAAAATCAATTACTCTCTTAAAAGAGATTGCTAATAGTGGTGAAGCGAAAATTTGGCGAACTAATCAAAATGGTTATTTAGCAAAAATATACCATTCTCCCACACCGGAACGGGTGCAGAAGTTAGCGGTAATGATAGACCACCCACCCACAGAACCAAATTCCCATCTTCATCATGTTTCCTTTGCTTGGCCTAAGTCGCTTTTGAAAAATGCTCAGGGTGATTGTGTGGGCTTTTTAATGCCAGAAATTAAAGATGGCAAAGAACTTATTGATGTTTATAATCCCCGTCGTCGTCAAACTTTAAAACTAGAGATTGATTGGCGGTTTCTACACACAACGGCGCTAAATATTGTTTCCATTATTGAAGCCCTGCACATTGCTGGTTATGTGTTAGGAGATATTAAACCACAAAATATTTTAGTTAATAATCGGGCTTTACCTTCAATTATTGATACAGATTCTTTTCAGGTGAAAAATCCCAACAATGGTAAGGTTTATCGCTGTTTAGTTGGTTCAGAAGGATATACACCACCAGAACTAATGGGAAAAGATTTTGATATTATTGAGCAAACAGAAATACATGATAGATTCCGGTTAGGGGTAATTATCTATCAATTATTATTTGGTGGTAATAGTCCTTTTCAAGGAAAATGGACTGGTGCGGGGGAAACTCCAGAACCTAATGAACTTATCCGTCGGGGTTTATGGGTTAATGGGTCAAATAATTTAATTACCGCAGCAGCAAGAACAATTACCCTAGAGATTGTCCATCCAGAGATTCAGCAATGTTTTCTAAAATGCTTTAATGATGGTCATAATTACCCCAACTTACGCCCCACAGCTAGGGAGTGGTTGGAAGCTTTAAGAACAGGGAATGATAATTTAACTATTTGTGGCAGAGTAGACAGTCATTATTATAGTAGAACCTTTGGTAATTGTTATTGGTGCGATCGCTCTGCAAAACTTGGGGTTGATATTTTTCCTCATGTTGTCACAGCAAAACCATCTGCTGTGCTGGAATCAACATCACAACCACAAGTTAATAGTAATCAATTCATAGAAAACCTCCTCCAAACCCTCACTGGTCATTCTCACTCGGTTCTTTCAGTAGCATACAGCCCCGATGGTCAAACCGTAGCTAGTGGGAGTGATGACAACACTATTAAACTGTGGAATGTAAACACGGGAAACCTACTGCAAACCTTTGAAGGTCATTTTAGTTCGGTTTATTCAGTAGCATACAGCCCTGATGGTCAAACTCTGGCTAGTGGGAGTGAGGACAAGACTATCAAACTGTGGAATGTAAACACGGGAAACCTACTGCAAACTTTCACTGGTCATTCTAGCCCGGTTAATTCAGTAGCATACAGCCGCGATGGTCAAACCCTGGCCAGTGCAAGTAGTGACAAGACTATCAAACTGTGGGATGTAAAAACGGGAAACCTCCTACAAACCCTTGAAGGTCATTCTAACCAGGTTTGGTCAGTAGCATACAGCCCCGATGGTCAAACCCTGGCTAGTGGGAGTGATGACAAGACTATCAAACTGTGGAATGTAAACACGGGAAAGCTACTGCAAACCCTGAAAAGTCATTCTAACTGGGTTTATTCAGTAGCATACAGCCCTGATAGTCAAACGGTCGCTAGTGGGAGTAATGACAAGACTATTAAACTGTGGAATGTAAGAACGGGAAAGCTACTGCAAACCCTCAAAGGTCATTCTAGCTGGGTTACTTCAGTAGCATACAGCCCCGATGGTCAAACTTTGGCTAATGCAAGTGGGGACAACACTATCAAACTGTGGGATGTAAAAACGGGAAACCTACTGCAAACCTTCAAAGGTCATTCTAACTCGGTTGTGTCAGTAGCATACAGCCCCGATGGTCAAACCCTGGCTAGTGGGAGTTGGGACAAGACTATCAAAATATGGCAGATTCCAGCATCTATTAGTAAAGCACCAGTCCAGCAACCTCAAGCTCAGGTTTCACAACCAGTAGTTTCTACACCTCCGAGTCAATATGTAATAGGTTTAATAGCTTTATTTTTATTAATCACACCAGGATTAGTGATATTATCTCAAATATTATCTCAAATTTATTATAATTTATATACACCAAGTCCCACATCAATTGCAAATTTACCTAGTGATATCTCTTTAGAAAAAACCCTTGAAGGTCATTCTGACTCGGTTAATTCAGTAGCATACAGCCCCGATGGTCAAACCCTTGCTAGTGGGAGTAATGACGAGACTATCAAAGTGTGGAATGTAAAAACGGGAAACCTCCTGCAAACCCTCAAAGGTCATTCTGAGTTGGTTTATTCAGTAGCATATAGCCCTGATGGTCAAACCCTGGCTAGTGGGAGTTATGACAATACTATCAAACTCTGGGATATAAACACGGGAAACCTGCTGCAAACTCTTACTGGTCATTCTGACTGGGTTAGGTCAGTAGCATACAGCCCCGATGGTCAAACTCTGGCTAGTGGGAGTAATGACGAGACTATCAAACTGTGGAATGTAAACACGGGAAGCCTACTGCAAACCCTTGAAGGTCATTCTTACTGGGTTAAGTCATTAGCATACAGCCCCGATGGTCAAACCCTGGCTAGTGGGAGTGATGACAACACTATCAAACTGTGGAATGTAAAAACGGGAAAGCTACTGCAAACCCTTGAAGGTCATTCTAACTCGGTTAATTCAGTAGCATACAGCCCCGATGGTCAAACCCTGGCTAGTGGGAGTGATGACAACACTATCAAACTGTGGAATATAAAGACGGGAAAGCTACTGCAAACCTTCACTGCTCATTCTCGTTCGGTTAGTTCACTAGCATACAGCCCCGACGGTCAAACCCTGGCTAGTGGGAGTAGTGACAACACTATCAAGAT
>LJOT01000541.1 GCA_001672075.1 Anabaena sp. CRKS33 | reverse complement strand
ATTTTTATTTGCACTTGTTACCGTCTTATTTTGGTATGGTATTGCTGTTTTGATGTATCAGAAACGCTGGTTTATTAAAGTGTAAATTTTGCTCAGGAAGGCGTAAAGATGTTAATAAAAACTTTGCGCCTTTGTTTATTTACATCTTTGCGCGATATGGCTACTTTATTTTTATTTATTTTTACCACTAATTCAAGAGGGTTTATTTAATATTGATTAACAATTCTATGAGATTTTTTATCAATGCAAGATGTGATATAAGCTAGATTTAGGGTATAATTCCCTATGATTGATTTGAGAATTTAAGAATGATAGAGCCACTAATGTTATTATTACAATAATTATTTTCTTTATGTTGTATATACCAGGGATGTTCCTTGATGGATACTTACAGCACTTTGCACGACTAACTGGTACAGTAGCAGCAGTGAGAAAAATAGTTTTGGAGTTGTTGGCTGGAGCATAAGAGGACTCCTAGTGACAACAGTTGAACTACTGCCAAAATATTTTTCGGTGAAAACTTCCTGATAAATGCTTTTAGTTGCCACCAGAGATGTTCTATGGGGTTAAATTCAGGTGAATACGGTGATAAATAAATTACCCTCGCCCCTACGGACTCTATCATTTCAATAATCCCCTTCATTTTATGTGCTTTGAGATTATCCATTACCACTACTGCCCCTTTCCACAATTTTGGTAATAGCTCTTCTTCCACAAATTTTTTGAAGTCTTCTCCATTCATTGATTGCCCTAATGTCTTGAGCGCAAGGATTGAATTGTTGCTAATAGCCCCCACTACGGTAACTCGGCTTCCACGGTAAAAAGGTTTGACATCGTACACTCTGTCTCCCTTTTTACTTCTGCCCCTTCCCCTCATTAATCCTAGTAATACTCCCATTTCATCTACAAAAACTAGGTCATCTGCAAGAACATCTCGGATGCTTTCCCAGTAATCTAACCTTTTATTTTGTGTAATTTCTGTCCCTGCTTGACTGCTTCGTACTGTTTTTTTTTGAGCGTGAGCTTCTGTTTTTGAAGAAATCTGCACATTGCACTCTCACTTAATCTTATCCCTGTCTTTTCTTCCCAATACTCACAGTATTCGGCTAGGGTATAGTCTAGATGTTCTGCTACCATTTCCTCTATCTGTTGTTCATAACCAGATAGTTGGCTCGGTTTTCCTCCAGTCGCTACACTTGGCTCTAGTGTCCCTTTTTCTCGTTTCCGCTTCACCAGGTCTTGTACTGTATTCTTATTTACCTTGAATCTTTCTGCTACTTTCCGAATAGATGTATTTCCCACTTCATAAACGCTGATAATTTTCTCCCGCAGATCTATTGAGTAGGGTTTCATTTTAATTTTTTACTTTTATCTTCTCAACTATTGTACCAAACCGTTACACAAAGTGCTGTAT
>LJOT01000256.1 GCA_001672075.1 Anabaena sp. CRKS33 | reverse complement strand
AGCAACAGCACTAGTCACATCCCTGACTGGTTTGTTTGGTTCTACTACTGGCTCCCTGCCAAATCAGCCCGTAGCCATGGCAACATCAGGACAGTTAGTAGCAAGCACCAAAGCTTTTAAACCGGTTACTATCATTGCTCAAGGCAGCGCTGGCATAAGTGTCAATATCAATAAGCTGAATGATGCTATTGTTTCTTACAACGCGGTTATTCTACAAAGTGAACCGAAAGCTGTTAAGAATCTTTCTAATAACACTGGCTTCCGGGGTATTGGCGGCATACTCAAACAATTGAGAACTGCGGTTAAATAACCTCTAATTACACAAAAGCAACTCCTAACAACAGTTAGGAGTTGCTGAATTGAAGTAAGTTACCGAGCTTGTTATGCTGATATAAAAAAGCTAACACAAGCTAACAAGAGCCAGCTTTTTCTTCCTGCTTTGTCCTGAAAGTGTCGGAACTATGTAGAGACGTTCTATGGAACATCTCTACGACGGTAAATCTGAACGCTTCTTGACTCAAGTATGACTTATGCAAGTGGCACAAAAAAATATAATTTTATTGTTTGTAGTCAGGGCTTTAGCCCTGATAATTACCTCTTTTACCCGCAATCTTTTGTGTCTTCCTATTTAACTCGTGAACTCGTTCCCAGACTCCGGTTGGGAATGAGAGTTTGAAGCTCCGCCTCAAATACAGTAAACACAGTAGAAGCTTCCGGTGACATTCCCCCCTCTGTCGGGGGAAGAGGGGAAAAGAGGGGAAAAGAGGGCAAAAATTTATTTGTTAAATTTGATAAACTGATAGTATTTATAGTGTATCATATAATAAATTAAAGATGTATTGCTCAAGTCAGGGAGTAATTAATGAGAAACAAGTTTGGATTAGGAACATCCTTTTTAGTGACAACTTTGGCTGTATCTAGTTTACTCAATGTCACCTTTGTAGCACAAGCCCAATTACCACCAGTTTCATCCGTAATTTATGTTGACCCGGTTAATGGTTTAAATGCTACTGACGCTGGAACATCAGCAAAGCCTCATAAAACCATTACTGATGCCCTGAGTCAGGCCAAATCGGGTACAGTTATTCAGTTAGCTCCTGGTAATTATAGCAACGAATCATTCCCAATCTTACTCAAACCAGGGGTAACATTACGGGGTGATGAATCCAGCAGAGGTGAGAGAGTAGTTATTTCCGGTGGTGGTGATTATATCAGTGGGGTTTTTGCTAAACAGAATATTACCATTTTCGCAGATAAAGATACCACAATCGAAGGTGTAACCGTCACCAACACTAATGAAAGGGGTACGGGTGTATGGGTAGAATCAACTAACCCAACTATCAAAAACAGTACCTTTACTAACAATGCTAGAGACGGAGTTTTTGTGACAGGCGCAGGAAATCCTCGCATTGAAAATAACCAATTTCTCAGAAATTCTGCTAATGGTATTTCCATAACGAAAAAAAGCAAGGGAGAAATTCGTAATAATTTATTTCAGAATAACGGCTTTGGTTTAGCCATTGGTCATACTTCCACGCCCTCGCTCACAGAAAATCAAATTGTTCAAAACAAAGATGGTATAGTGATTTCTGAATCTGCTAAACCTTTAGTGCGTAAAAATACAATTCAGAATAACATTCGGGATGGTGTTGTTCTCATTCATGAGGCTTTACCTGATTTGGGGACTAGTAATAACCCAGGTGGCAATGTCATTGCCAATAATGGTCGTTATAACTTCCACAATGCCACGAAAAACAACACTATGTTTGATGTCACAACCACAGACACACCAGATCCTTCACAAACCGCTGATTTATCAGCCGGTGATCCTAACATAGCGCTGCTTAAAAAATGGGAACTAACACCTGTAGCCTGTGACTCTGGTAGTGAAATAGTTACCATCATCATGAGTCGCAGACAATACTGCATTACGCCCCATCCTGACTTAACAGCTAAACGTTACCAATATAATCAGGCTACTGGTAACCTCAAAGCTTTAGCAGATTCACCTAGACCTACTTCCTCTCGTTCCAGGGGGGGTTTATAGGTTTCTGTATAGATTTCTTCTGTATCACAGTCACATTTAGGACTTACAAAAAAGCAAAGTCTTAGTAACTCAAGTTGCTAGTTATCTAGTCGAGATTGGTAACAGGTAATAGCTAACTAGTAATTAGTGACCAAATACTTTGATTCTTAATATTTACGAGGTGTTATGAAATATCAACTGAAAACAGCGATGATAGTGGCAAGTTTAGCCTTATCCAGTATTTTTGCTTTGGGGTCTACAGTTCAGGCATTCCCAAAAGTAGATAATACTATAGATGATAGTGCTGATTCAGATGTAGATTTATCCGAGGAAGCCTATACAGGAACTCAATTCACCTGTGTACCTGACGGAAATGGTAACGTGGCTACCGTTGGTCAGCGACCTGGTGGGGACCCAATTCCCGTAATTATGTGGACTTCAGATAGTTCCAAATATTTTGGTCAGAAAGTTAGTCCTCAAAGCCGTTGCCAAATCGTGACAGAAAGATTTAATCAGGCTGTGACTAATAGTGGTGGTAGCCTCAAAGATGTTGTCTTGACCAGCGGTACAGTAGGAACTAAAACCGTCATTTGCGTACTTTCTATCAACGATACTGGTTGTGATGGTGGCAATACTCTGTTTACTTTAAACCCGAAAAATGCCAAGAGACCAGACCAAGTTCTTGCCCAAATAGCTCAAATCAGTCGTCAAGGTTCTAGTGCTGGGGTAATTCGGGAAACCGGGGGGCGTGTCCAGGTGAAATTGAGCGATTTGCTAAAAAGGAAAAGTGCTGCTCGAATTAAACCTGCTACTGGTGGTTTATAATTAGTAAGAGGATATTGGGAAACTATTGCTTCAAAACAATAAAACAATTATCTCCTGCAAAGCTAATTTTCCTACTGTAGTTTCCCCCAGCGCCCTAACCCTATCTGACGAGGAAAGGGAAAAGGAAAAACTTTTGTTTTGGGAATGAATATAGGTTTCAAAGCCTCTCCCTCAAGAAGCAAAGTTCACCACCGGCGTTGTGCGGTCAAAACAACTTTCAGAAAATTTTCTCACATCCTCAACCGGAAATCTTAAAAGTCTCATTTCTTCTTCTTTTTTTAAAATTTAGAGGTCTTATGAAATATCAATTGAAAACAGCGATTGTAGTTGCTACTTTAGCTCTGTCTAGCATTGTTGGTTTGGGTTCTACAGTTCAAGCTTTACCACCTGTAGATAATAAAGTGGATACTAGTAGTAATAATTCAAATGTAAACCCATCGGAGGAAGCCTATACAGGAACTCAATTTAGTTGTGTATCCCAGAGTAAGGGTAACGTGGCTACCGTTGGTCAGCGCCCTGGTGGACAGCCTATTCCCGTGATTATCTGGACTCCTCAAGCTTCAAAATACTTTGGTGAGAAATTCACCCCTCAACAGCGTTGCCAAATCGTAACTAAGAAATTAGGTCAAGCTGTAATTAATAGTGGTGGTAGCCTCAAAGATGTTGTGTTGATGACCGGTCGAGTCAACAAAAACACTGTGATTTGTGTAATTTCCGCAGATGACACTGGTTGTAATAAAGATAATACTCTGTTTACTCTCAAGCCAGAAAACGCGAAGAAAGCCGACCAAGTTCTTGCCCAAATTATGCAAATTAGTCGTGAAGGTAGTGGCGCCGGTGTAGTTCGGGAAACAGAAGGTCGTGTGCAAATAAAATTGCAAGATGTGCTAACAAGCAACCGTAGTCTGTCTACTAGCCAACCTGCAAAAAAACCTGCCTTTAGAGATAATTCCAGAGGCTTGTAGTTATTAACTCAAGTTCTTAGTTATCTGAGTTAATCCAGGAAAAAAGTCATTTGTAATTCGTAATTAAGGAAGAGATGAAGTTTTGATCTCTTCCCTAATTACGAATATATAATTCATTATAATTTATAGGCATGATTTAACCCCTATTTTTTGTCTAAAAATCATGTTTTCTCCCATAACTCGCAGATTGTTTTTACTGTTTATTACAACTGTTTCTGTGATTCAGTTGTATGCCCATTCTCACCAAGTAGTCTTGGCTGCTACCTCTGCTGAAAATTTTGATACTACGACCGCCGAAATTGCCCATCAGGTGACTGTCAGAATTTTAACTAAATTTGGTTCTGGGTCAGGGGTAGTTATTAAACACGAAGGGCAAACTTATACAGTATTAACAAATAATCATGTAGTTGCTGATAGTCCTGAAGATGGTTATGAAATTTTGACTGCTGATGGTAACATTTATCCAGCAGACCAAATTAATTGTGTTAATGGGAAAAACTTGGACTTAGCCTTAGTGAAATTTACTAGTCCAGAGGATTATCAAGTGGTAGCTTTGCCAAAGTCAAAAGTTATTTCTGAGGGTGAAACAGTATACGCCTCTGGTTTTCCCGCTTGGCATTTTGTCTTCCAAGGCAAGAAGCTCACTAAAATGGAAGAAACCCGCAATTGGGGAGTTAAAGCCTTTCAACTCAAAACTGGAACTATTAAAATGCATCTGGACAAAACTCTCCCTGGTGGTTATCAATTAGGCAGTACTAATGATGTTTTTCAAGGTATGAGTGGAGGACCAACCTTAAATCAGCAGGGGGAACTCATTGGTATTAATGGGCTATTAAAGTATCCCTTTCAAGGGATTAAAGCTTTTACTTTTACCGATGGTACTATACCAGAAAAAGAAGATTATTTGCAAATGGAATCTCTTAGTTGGGCTATTCCTATTGACAATGTTCTTGATTTTCTCAAAGAACAAGAAATGGTTAACCAATATCAAACATAGTTACCAGTATTTACAAGAAAACTCAGAATGTAAATTACCCACCACTTCCCTGAGGGTGAGTGGGGGCTTTTAAAGCCCAGAGTTTACCCGACTAAGTGTTAAATCACTAGGATTTTCAGGTCATCTCACCTACAAATACGCAGCCAGTTTGTAGCTGCTGAGGTTAACAGTTAAACAGGCTTATTGGGTTAATCCAGTGCTGTTAGCGTAAAAAGCCTTTAAATCTTTGTCCAGGCTAACATTACCCGCAAGGAGGGACAATATGTCCAAAGTATTTGTTTTAGATACCAACTTCACGCCATTAAACCCAATTCATTCAGCACAGGCTAGACAGTTATTGAGAAACAAAAAAGCAGCAATATTTAGACAGTTTCCGTTCACAATTATCTTGAAAGAATCTCGCCCGGATTTACCAGTATCACCCCTAAGATTAAAGATTGATCCTGGTGCAAAATTCACGGGAATGGCATTAGTTAACGATTCAACTGGCGAGGTTGTATTTGCTGCTGAATTAAAACATAGAGGCTTTGCAATTAGAGATGCTTTAACTTCTAGAAGGCAATTAAGACGTTCTAGA
>LJOT01000540.1 GCA_001672075.1 Anabaena sp. CRKS33 | reverse complement strand
GTTGCAAAATCTAACAAGGATTTATTTCTTCTCAGAGTTTGATAATCAATTTCAATATATTCTGCTATTTTAGATGATTGACTTTCTTCATATTGACTTGCTTTCAAATTTTTATGTTTATCTGTGAGATTAGGATTATGCTTAATTAATATTTCCCGTGATGCCTTTACTAAACATTCTTTTGCACCCCTTCCACCTGATTCAGCTTCTGTTATCAAATCTGTTCCTCCACGTTGTTTACTATTAGCAAAGTCTATCCATTTTCTATTATTTCGATGATCAGCATTTTTTGTAAAAAAGCAGCATATACCTAAATAATCAACTAATAACCAAGCCTCAAGTTCTTGAACCATCGGAAAAAATTTTACTTTTCCTTCACCTTCAAACAATTTAACAACTTCTTCAATTTGATTAACCAGAGAATTGCTTTCCTTACGTCTTTGGTTTTGCGATTGTGTCCCATCGGAATCTAGTAAAAAGATAACTAAATCATGATCTTTTAAACAAGTATCAACTGCCTTCTTTAAACCATCTTGAATTTTTGGATTTCTAGCCCTATTAAAACCTTGTTTATCGCCAAGTTTGATTGTTATATTACCACCATAAAGCGCGACTATTTTGTTAGCAATACAACCGACTGCTGTCCTATCATAATCAGATTCCGGCACCCAAAGATAAATACTAGGCATATTAAACAGCAAAAACTCCTTCAATTAAGTGACTATGATAAATCGCGCTACCTATTCCAAAATCATTCATCCAATCGGAAAAATCATCTCGGTTTTCTGCTAATTTATCTAGTAGACAAGCTTTAGTTCCTATTTCTCCTTTTTGACTCAAAAGAATTACCGAAATTTCAGATGATATTTCTTCTGGCGAAAAACAATCCAGTAGTTGAGAACTATGTGTTGTAAAAATAACTTGTGTTCTCTTGGATAACTTTTTGATCATGCTAGCAATATCTTGTAAAATACCAGGATGAAAATTTCTCTCAGGTTCTTCAATACTAATGAGAGTTGGAATATCAGATTGATAAAGCATGATAAAATAAGCTATCAATCTCAGAGTTCCATCTGACATATTAGATAAGGCTATTTTTTTACCATCTTCTTCAATAACTTGAATAGGTTGTTCTACATCTTCAACTAAATTTAACCTAATATTAAGACACTCGTACAGTTCTTGACTCACTTCATCAAACTTACTTTTATCACGTCTAGCCCAATATTGTAAAACTTCTTCAACTTGACTAGCGTCAGTATCAAGACTAGGTATTCTTTCATCATGTTGTAAAGATTTATAGATCATATTTAATTTATTAATTCTAGAATGTATCCTGACGCTATCAGGGTCTACATCATAAAATTTCCAATCTTTTATATAGCTTGCCAACTTTTTTGTAATCGGTTTATTACCAT
>LJOT01000255.1 GCA_001672075.1 Anabaena sp. CRKS33 | reverse complement strand
TTCTTGTTGTATTGATTCTAATACAGTTTGTACCAATTGCCAGCGATCGCTCATTGGTAACTGTAATACTTGTTTTTGCAATTCTTGTAATGTCATGAGAAGATATCAAAAGTTATTCATTTTAATTATATATCAATTTAACTATATTATCATATTAAGTACAGGTGATCAACTAAATATTGTCACCACCACAGCAGATGCAAAAGCAGTCAGAGCCGCTTCTGCTCAAGGTGTGGATTTTCATGTATATATTCATCCACCTTTTCCTTTAACTGGTAATTAATCATGCAAATCACTATTTCATCACATCTACAAAGTACATATAAATTAATTCAATGTGCTTTTCCCAAGGGGATAGGGGATAGAACCACAAAATTATTTACCGCTTTTAGCATTACTCAGTGAAGAAATGTCAGATAGGAATTTAGCTGAAGTTGTAGCTTACTATAGCGGTAAAGATTATAGTGTTGTTCTCAATGATGTATATCGGGTACAGTCAATTGATGTACCCACATCCGAAGCTATTGCTAATTTAAAGAAAAGATTGCTGATATGTGGTTATGAACAGTGGCTTGAGGAAGGATAAACTGTACTACTAAATCAAGTATAATAAACTAATCACGAAAAAGGATGAAACAAAATGCAAGCCATTCTCCTCAGCAGCGAAGAAGTCGCAAAACGTGCCAAAGAATTATATGAAAATGGCATTCGTCAGCAAGTAGAGACGGAAGAAAATATCGGTAAAATGATAATTATTGATATAGAAACAGGTGAATATGCAATTGATAAAACAGGCATAGAATCAGCGCATTATTTACGCAATAAAAACCCATTAGCCAGACTATATGGACTTCGTATCGGCTACAAAGTTGCTGTTTCTTTCTGTGGTGACATGGAGCGTGATTATCAGTGATAAATGGTATTATCAAAAACGGGCGTGCAACTGTCAATGTTATATTTCGTTTGCCAAATAAACCAGATTTTACTATTGAATTTGTAATTGATACAGGATTTACAGGCGATCTTAGTTTACCATCAGCAGCAGTCACTTTAATAAATTTACCTTTTCTATATGAACTACCAGCAAATCTAGCTAATAATAGTTGGGTGGACATACCAGTACATGAAGCTTTAATTATCTGGAATGGTGAGGAAAGAGTAGTTAATGTTTTAGCAACAGGAAAGCGTCCATTATTAGGCACTGCTTTACTTGATGGTTATGAGTTATCTATCCAATTTACTGAAGGTGGTTTAGTAACAATTCAAGAATTATAATCGCTCTTAGTTAGACTATGGTGGAGAAGTGCGATTGTGCGGAACTCAGTACCAAAGGCGATAGCGAAGCGCTTCGCAGGAATCGCTGAGATCAGGTCAGTGAAAAAACAAGTTTAAGAGTTAAAAAGCGGTAGAGTATTAATTACTTTACCATTTTTTATTTTTTAACTTTTAATCATGAGCGGAATTAATCGTCAAATCACCCTTGACGTTAGACATATTGCCAAGCATTTACCAGGAACACCACAAATGCAAAGACTTCTCAGAAAAGGAATTGCCGCTCATGTGTTTAACGATGAAAATACCATGAATCACGTTGCTCAGTGCATAATAGAAGAAGGTGAGTTTATCGGCACTGTTCGAGATTATGAACGCTATGGAATGTTTTTTACTGAACCAATAGGTTATAGAATTAGTCAAGATGGTAGTAATATTCCACTTTACTATGGGGAGATAAAAATCAATGCAGACAACCAATACCACGTCATACCCCGCACCAGACCAAGTGAAGAATAACTGGGAATTTACAGAAGTATGGATAGATCCGATGTTATCACCTCCATACATTCTGTTATTACTTTGCGACAGTGAAGGAAATTGTCAAATTTATGATCCAAAACAGGGTGATAAGGTTGTATTTTCTAGTAATGATTATGAAACTGCCAAGTTATGGTTACTAGAAGATGAGTATGAACCAGTGGAAGGTAGGCTTTTAGCTGGGGAATTAGTGTAAGTTAGTATATTTTTTGTTTCGCGCAATCTCTCTTAGAGATCCCGCAGGGTAGGCGCTAAGGAGCAAAGGCGCAAAGAGGAGAAGGTAAAAGATCAAAGTTGAAATAAACTGAGTAATGATATAGTCTGAGATTTGTATAATAAATTTTCGCGTTTTCAGATCAAGATTTATAATATAGATGTACTACACTGCTTCTCAAGGATAATTATGCCTATCCAGTTTCGGTTTCACCCAGAAAAAGCTGTAGAAGCAGCAGCTATTCTTATGAAGCTGCATGGTAAGCCTATGAAGTATTTAGGCTTGCTAAAAATGCTCTACATAGCTGATAGAATTGCATTAGAAAGAATAGAACAACCCATAACAGGGGATCATTATGTATCAATGAAATATGGTCCTGTTCTTAGTGGTGTTTATGATCTAATTAAAGGTAAACCTGTTGATGATGCTCTACCTCTGTGGTCTGAGTACATTTCTCCTGGTGATAAGAACTTTGTTTACTTAGTCAAAGATCCAGGAAATGATGAATTATGCGAAGAAGAAGAGGAAATTCTTCAAGAGGTATATCAAAGTTTTGGACATCTTGATCCATTTCATGTTGCTGAATGGACTCATGATTTACCAGAGTGGAAAGATCCTCATGGTTCTGCTATTCCCATTTTAGTAGAAGATATTCTGAAAAATGTTGGTAAAAGTGAGGAAGAAATTGAGGAAATTAGACAAATAGCACTAAGGGAAGCATATTTAGATGAGTTGACAAAAATAAGGTAGGAAAAATAATGACTAATACAAAATCTGTTCGTCGTCGTCAACAAGGTAGAATTTTTCCAGAGTTTACAATACCACCGGAAGAATTAGCTAGAAGAGAAGCGGAAAAAAATGCTCGTGGACAAAAAGCGCGTGTTGTGTTTGATCAAGTTTGTCCACAATTAGTCGCTGATCATTACAATTGGTTTATTGTAATTGAACCAAATAGTGGTGATTATTTTATTGATCCAGATATAGCAATTGCTGAAAAAAAAGCACGTCAAAAATATCCTAATGGCTGGATTATTACTTTTCGCATCAATGAAACAGGTGCTTGTGACAGAATATGATTTTAGGTAAGTTTGGTGAAATTGGGGAGTTAATTTTTGAAATAGATTTAATAACTGTTGATGAAGAAGAATATTCGATTGAACTTTTATTAGATACTGGGTTTACAACAGGTTGGTTAGCGATTGATATTCAAGATGTTGCTGGTTTGGGATGGAATATCATTGAACAAAATCGCACTATGCGAATGGCAAGGGGTGAGGCTTTTTTTGATATCTATGAAGGAAAGGTAAAATTAGATGGACAGGAGTATATTATCCCTGTTTTAGCAGGGGAAGATATTCCTGAGCCTTTGCTTGGTTTACAGTGGTTGAAAATATTACCGTTAACTGTTAATTTTTCTGAAGGAATATTGACATTAGGGTAATATTAAGTTGACTAACTGCAAATGGGTTTAAGCAGTAAAGAAGTATAAGCTAACGAATGACAGTATTAAATCAAACAAATTCATTGTTATATTAAAATAATACGTCTAATAAATCCTGATTTTGCTATTCAATTCAATGTCTAATATTCAGATCATCAGAGAAAGAAAAGTTGCCGAACTCAAGTCTCATCCAAAAAATGAAAGTATTTATGGTGATGAAGATATACAAGAATTCGCTCAATCCATTAAAGAAAATGGTTTAAGCGACGCTCTCATTATCACGCCTGATGGTAGGATTATTAGTGGACATAGACGCTGGAAGGCAGTTAAACTCTTGGGTTGGGAAACCGTTAATGTCATAGAAATAGAATTTCCTAATGAAGCAGAAGAAACAAAAGCTTTGCTACTCAAGAATCAAGTCAGACGAATAACAATCGAGCAAATATGCAGAGAAGGAATAATGTGGGAAGCGATTTTGTTACCTAAATCACGTCAGCGTAGGAGAGATAAAAATGGGAGTCAGGGAACAACCAGGGATAAAGTTGCAGCATTGATTGGTTTGGAATCTGGTTCTACTTTTTACAAAGGTAAGAGAGTAGTACAAGCTATTGATGAAGCAGAGAAAAATGGTGACATTGCCAAAGCAACCCGATTAAGAGAAGCATTGAATAAAAAGATTAATTCCGGTGATGAATTACGTGAAGTCTTATCATATATTGATAAGGCAGATAAACTTGGTTATATTGATGAAGCAGAAGCATTAAAAAAGGTATATGAAGAAAACGGTATTCATGCTGCTTTCACAAGTCCTGTTTTGACAATGCTCAAGAAAAATATAAAAAGCGGCAAAAAACAAGCTTTACCAACACAAACCAATAAAGAAAATGGCAAAAGGCAAGCCTCACAAATACAGAGCGATAATAATCAGACAGAAAGTGATGTAAAGCAAAGTCAAACTCAACACACACAAACACAATGGGTATTAGCTAAATTAGGTCAAAAAATCTGTGGCTCAGTTTGGATAGCTTCTAATGATAGCTCACGTATATGGAATAATGAAAAATTAGGCAGCTATAGTATTGATTCTTTTCCACATTTAGGAATCGGTAATCAAGCCCAAAACACTGTCAAGTTAATTGATGTAGTTTGGTTGAGTGGAGATAACCAGGTTACTGCTGCTTTTGAGGTTGAATGCACCACATCTATATACTCAGGATTACTACGTTTGGCAGATTTAGTTGCTCTTTCCCCAAACTTAGCTTTTCCAGTTTTTATCGTACTTCCTAAATCTCGTGTCAAGAACATGATAAAAGAACTATCCAGAGCTTGTTTTAAAAGTTTGAAACTAGATAAAAAATGTCGGTGGATATTTATTGAAGATTTATTAAATAAATGGGAGTTGATTATGGAATTTGATTGTACTGTAGAGTACATTAGAAAAATTTCTCATAGTATTGATTCATTTAAAATTCATAATGATGATTAATATGATAAGATTCAGAAGTGTTGAATGTTAAGATTTTGAGGATTGTGCCCAAGTTGTGCATTTATGTAAATCTGTGAGAATTTGAGAAATTGCATCTTGAGCAACTTTTACACCTGCTGCTTTACGAATAATATAATAAATATTAGTAATTGTAGTGGCAGCAATAAACCCTATAATCTCACCTGCATCAATTTTTGCAAATAGCTTGACTGCATCTTCTACAAAAGGTTCTCTTTCTAGTAAAAAATCTAAAACCACATTCGTATCAATAAAAACTCGCTTCATTGGTATTTTTCAGTTAGATAAGTGATATAATCTCCATTAATATTCTCATTATTTGAGATATTTACACTCTTAGCAATACCACGCAGTCGAGATAAATTACCCTTCTTTGATGGTGATATAGTTTCTTGTTGTATTGATTCTAATACAGTTTGTACCAATTGCCAGCGA
>LJOT01000254.1 GCA_001672075.1 Anabaena sp. CRKS33 | reverse complement strand
TTATAGTTGACAATCAAAGTTTCCCGTCCAATTAAGCAGCAGATATGGTGTAGATACTATGTCTGCTGCTATTATTTTGCTATTATTTTGATTTAATCAAGAATTATGTCAATCTGGCGTGACTTAATGAGTGAAAACTTGATAAAAAGTTTATAGTTCAAAGCAAAAAATAATAACCCATAGATTATGTTCATATTTGGTTAGTAAACATAAATTATATAGCACTCAAACATAACTAGTGAAGATTGAGTTTAGTAAATTATCATCCCAGAGGCGGAAGACACAAATCGCCAGAATATGTTTTCATTAATCAGCTATTGAGGCTATGTGATTTGGGATAAATTCCCAAAAAATGATGAAGATATTGAGTCATGAAGATATTGAGTAGATTCATTGATTATTAAATTTAAACCATTTTACCATTAAGATTTGTTTGTATTAATAACCAAGTTAGAACTGGGCAGGTAATCCCTATGATTGATAATTGCATAGGGTTATTTACGTAAGCAGTTTTTTGGGGTTATTAATGAGAATTTCGGGTGTTTATCCAGTGAAAAAATTCTGTAGATTTTCCTGGAGATACTGATATGAATATCCTATTTTTTGTTTCTCATTTTACCATTCAGAGAACAATTAGAAAATTATCAAATCAATTAAGTAAAATCAGGAATAGACATTGGTTTATTTGTGATATCACGGTTTTTGCAATGACACCATTGTTAGCATTAGGATTGCGTTTAGATGGTAATCTGAACTTGCAAGAAGATATTTTCCAGTTGGGAATTGCGACAATTTTGTTTTTAGTAGTCAAACTAATTATCTTTTGGGGGGTTGGTTTTTATAGACGCTATTGGAAGTACGCAAGCATCGAAGAAGGGATTTATATAATCACATTGATGATGGGTGTGGTAGTCATCCAAACGACCCTATTTAATTTATTGGAGATGCTATTAGGTGAACTTCCGCAATCATTACCAATTTTGGAGGGAATACTATCTTGCATATTTGTAATTTTACTGCGGTTTAGTGTTCGAGTTGTAGAAAGAATAAGTCACAGACAAAAAATATCTAAAAATAGAGAAAGAGTGCTGATCATTGGTGCTGGTAGTGCGGGGGTTTCCCTTGTAGAAGATATGCAAAGAAATCCCCAATTTGGAGCTTATGCTGTAGGATTTATTGATGACGACATCAAAAAACAGAATATACATTTAAGGGGAATTCCCGTATTAGGAAATCGCCAGAAAATTTCTGAAGTTATCAAAACACTAAAAATTCACAAAGTTATCATTGCTATGCCTACAGTTACTGGACAAACTATTAGAGAAATTGTAGATATTTGTCAAAACAATGGAGTGCAATCTAGTACCTTGCCAGGAATATATGAAATCCTGAATGGTCGTGTCAGAGTAGATAGTGTTAGAGACATCAAAATTGAGGATTTACTCAGACGTGAACCCATTCAGACAGAACTGGAAAGAGTAGCCCAATTTATCAAGAATAAAACAGTATTAATTACAGGTTCAGGAGGATCAATTGGTAGTGAACTATGCCGACAAATTTTACGTTGTCATCCAGCTAAAATTATCCTCATTGGCCATGGAGAAAATTCTGTTTTTAATATCCAACAAGAACTAGAAAACCTGATTCAAATATTGAAAAATAATCATAAATCAGCACCGGATGTTAATATACCGCAGATTTATACTTTCATTGCTGATATTAGAGTGCAGTCGAGATTGGAACACGCTTTTGAGAGATTTAAACCGGATGTAATTTTTCATGCTGCGGCTCATAAACACGTTCCTCTGATGGAATTAAATCCTGCAGAAGCAATTACTAATAATGTGATGGGAACGAGAAATTTACTACAAGTAGCATTACAATATAATGTTGAACATTTTGTGATGATTTCCACAGATAAAGCAGTTAATCCTACTAATGTCATGGGTGCTAGTAAAAGAGTAGCGGAAATGTTAGTTTTACAAGCTGCAAAAGAAAGTGGTAAATCCTATGTAGCGGTTCGTTTTGGCAACGTTTTAGGAAGTCGTGGTAGCGTAGTTCCTACGTTCCAAAAACAGATTTTAGCAGGAGGACCAATTACAGTTACTCATCCCGATATTTGCCGATATTTCATGACCATACCGGAAGCAGTTCAACTAGTTTTGCAAGCATCTATCCTGGGTCGTAGTGGTGAAGTTTTAATGTTAAATATGGGTGAACCGGTGAAAATTGTAGATTTAGCGAAAGAATTAATTCATCTTTCGGGATATGAAGTTAACAAAGATATTGACATAGTATTTACAGGTTTAAGACCGGGGGAAAAGCTATTTGAGGAATTGTTTATCGAGGGGGAAGAGTATGAAAAGACTGAACACGAAAAACTATTAGTTGTGAAAAATGCGAGTCGGATTATTCCTAATTCCTTGAATATTACTGTAGAAAAATTGCTAGGAGTAGCTGCCAGAAATGATACCAATTCTATTATTTTATTGCTGTCGCAATTAGTAACAGGTTACAAACCAAAATTCCCGGAAGAAAGCAGCTTATTAGATACAGCTAAATATGCAAATCAGACATCCTATAGGCCAGTAAATATTTTAGCAAATATCGAGCCAACAAGTGCATAAGCATTCTTGATAGTTTAGATCAATCTCAATGAAAATTATGGAATTAAGTAATAGAGTTCAGATCAAAGATTTTCCTAAATCAAACTATTTATCTTCCCTCAAAAAAACAGTGAGAACTTTTGTGAGAAGAAAATGTGATTGGTCAATAGGAATTTATACAGGGGAATCACCTTTTCAATTAAGTTCTCCAGAGAATATCAAAAATCCGGTTTTGACGGCTAAAGATGTTACAGATATACCAGCAGACTTGGTTGCTGATCCCTTTATGGTTTTTGAAAATGGGATTTGGTATATGTTTTTTGAGGTACTAAATAGTTTGAATTTTAAAGGAGAGATAGGACTTGCAACTAGTAACAATGGCTTGAATTGGCGTTATGAACAAATCATAATTAGAGAGAATTTCCATTTATCTTATCCTTATGTATTCAAATTCCAAAATGAATACTATATGATTCCAGAAAGCTATAGAGCCAATGCAATTAGGCTGTATAAAGCAGTTGAATTTCCTACTAGATGGACATTCCTTAAAAACTTACTAGAAGGCAGCGATTATGTAGATTCTTCAATTTTCAACTTCCATGATAAATGGTGGATGTTTACGACATCTCCCCAGGGTAATATACTACATCTTTACTATGCTGATGAATTAATGGGAAATTGGGTCAAGCATCCTCAAAGTCCTTTAATAGAAGGAAACTTTCATATATCCAGACCGGGGGGAAGGGTAATAGTATCTGATGGCAAGATTTTCCGATATACACAGGATGTGGTGGGTTTTTATGGTAATCAAGTTAGGGCTTATGAAATTACAAATTTGACAACTACTAACTATGAAGAAAAAGAGATCATCCATAATCCAATTATTAAAGGAAGTGGTGATGGTTGGAATAAAATTGGTATGCACAATATTGATCCCCATCAACTTGAGAATGGTAAATGGATAGCTTGTGTGGATGGTTATCAAATAGTTTTTGTATTTGGCATGGCCGAAAGAAAAAGAATTAAGATCATGACGAAAGCCAATGCCAAAAAATAAAAACATAACCCTACGTCGTAATTTTTCTTGGACTTTCATTGGTAATCTAATTTATTCAGCTTGCCAATGGGGAATGTTGGTGGTTTTAGCTAAACTTGGTAATCCAGAAATGGTAGGGACATTTACTTTAGGATTAGCAGTAACAGCCCCAGTAATGATGTTTAGTAATCTCCAATTACGAGATATTCAAACAACAGATGCTAAAAATCATTATCTTTTCAATGATTATTTAGGTTTAAGATTGATCACGACAGGGTTAGCATTACCAATAATCTTATGGATTACCTTAGCTACAGGATATAAAGGTGAGACAGCAATAGTCATAATTTTGATTGGTTTTGCTAAAGGATTAGAATCAATTAGCGATGTTTTTTATGGACTGCTTCAGAAACATGAAAAAATGGATCGCATGGCCATATCTGTAATGATGAAAGGTCCTTTATCTCTACTGATGTTAAGTATAGGTACTTATATATCAGGTAGTATTGTTTGGGGAGTCCTGGGGTTAGTCATAGCTTGGGCTTGTATTTTATTGATCTGGGATATCCCTAGTTATCGGTGGTTGATTAATAAATTTACATCAGAAGGTGAAATTCCTGATTCTCTGGAGGGAAAGACAGCAAAACCTCGGTGGCAATTAGGAACTATCAGGAAGTTAATTTGGTTATCCTTGCCTTTGGGTTTGGTAATGATGTTGATTTCCCTGAATGCTAATATTCCTCGTTATTTTCTCGAACATTCTTTAGGAAAAAAAGAACTCGGTGTATTTGCTGCCCTTGCGTACCTGATAGTGGCAGGAAACATGGTAGTCAGTGCATTAGGTAGCGCAGCCCGTCCTAGACTGGCAAAATACTACGCTGGGGCGAACGTTAGCGCGTACCAAAAACTTCTCTTCCAACTTGTTGCTATTGCTTGTCTGTTGGGGTTGTCCGGTATTTTAGTCGCTTGGGTTGCTGGTGGGCAAATCTTAACTATTGTTTACCAACCAGAATACGCCAAATATACTGAGCTTCTGATTTGGTTAATGGTGACAGCGGGAATTGGGTATGTTTCCTCCTTTCTCGGTGAAGGAATGACCGCTGCTAGATATTTTCGTACGCAAATTCCCTTGTTTATTATAGTCACTAGTACATCTGCGATCGCTTCCTGCTGGTTTATTCCCAGAAATGGACTCAAAGGGGCAGCAATAGCACTGATGATTGCCGAAATAGTTCGCATAATTTTTACATTAGGAGTCATATTTCATGCCGTACATCGCATCCAAAGATATCAAACACACAGATAGAGAAATTACTCAAAAACCTCGACGCATTCTTCATGTTTTAGGGGGTATGAATCGGGGAGGAATTGAAACTTGGCTGATGCAAGTTTTACAGCACATAGACCGCGATCGCTTCCAAATGGATTTTTTAGTCCATAGCACAAAACCCGGTGCTTATGACCAACAAGCACGCGCTCTCAACAGTCAAATTATTACCTGTCCCTATCCTTCTCGACCCTGGATTTACGTTCCCAATTTTCGGCGGATTTTGCGTGAACATGAACCCTATGATATTATTCATAGTCACGTTCATCTCTTCAGTGGTAATATTTTGCGTCTAGCTGCTCAAGCAGGTATACAATGTCGCATTGCTCACTGTCACACAGACACATCAGCCATAGCCACGAAAGGGGGACTTTATCGCCGCTTATATTATACCTGGATGAAATCTTGGATTAACCGCTATGCAACTATGGGTTTAGGAATC
>LJOT01001028.1 GCA_001672075.1 Anabaena sp. CRKS33 | reverse complement strand
CAGGATTACAGGATTTTCAGGAATTTGTCTGAATCAGGATAACCAGGATTATAGGATTTTCAGGATTTTGTCTGAATCAGGATAACCAGGATTATAGGAATTTGTCTGAATCAGGATAACCAGGATTACAGGATTTTCAGGAATTTGTCTGAATCAGGATAACCAGGATTTGAGGATTTTCAGGATTTTGTCTGAATCAGGATAACCAGGATTATAGGAATTTGTCTGAATCAGGATAACCAAGATTAAAAGATTTTCAGGAATTTGTCTGAATCAGGATAACCAGGATTACAGGATTTTCAGGAATTTGTCTGAATCAGGATAACCAGGATTATAGGATTTTCA
>LJOT01000026.1 GCA_001672075.1 Anabaena sp. CRKS33 | reverse complement strand
TACGTATATTTACCATCTGTGGGCGGAATATGTTCCCAATAAGTCCGCCGGAAACGGTCAGGATCACCGTACACAGTCCGCATCATTCCCGGCCAAGGATGACGAATGGCTAAATAACCACCTTCATTATCAGGAACGGAATTACCTTCTAAATCCACTACATCCGCAATAATACCGGGAAAAGGTAGAGTCGCTGAACCGGGTTTAGTAGCAATTGCCCCAGGTAAGGGTGTAATCATAATTCCACCGGTTTCCGTTTGCCACCAGGTATCAACTATGGGACAACGTTCACCACCTATAACTTTTTGATACCACATCCAAGCTTCGGGGTTAATGGGTTCACCGACAGTTCCCAGTAATCTCAGGGAAGAAAGATTACGTTTATTAGGATGATGTTCACCCATTTTAATAAAGGCACGAATGGCGGTTGGTGCTGTATAAAAAATGGTCACACCGTATTTTTCAATCACATCCCAGAAGCAACCAAGATTAGAAGCACGGGGCGCACCTTCATACATGACAGTGGTTGCACCGTTGGAAAGTGGTCCATAAACTATATAGCTATGTCCAGTAATCCAACCGACATCAGCAGTACACCAATATACATCTGTATCCTGAAGATCAAAAATCCATTTGCTAGTAATATGACTGTATAAGTTATAACCTCCTGTGGTGTGGACTACTCCTTTCGGTTTTCCCGTACTACCGGAAGTGTAGAGAACAAACAGCATATCTTCACTGTCCATTGGTTCTGCGGGACAATCCGCAGAAACGCCTTTTTGTAAATCGTGCCACCAATGATCACGACCTGCTGCCATTTGTATTGTTTGATTTGTGCGTTTGACAACTAGCACATCTGTAATGCTGGGAACTGCATTGTTTTCTAAAGCTTTATCTACCTGCTCTTTGAGGGGGACAATTGCATCTTTGCGCCAACCACCATCCGCTGTGATTACTATCTTTGCTTCTGCATCATTTAAGCGATCGCGTAAGGCTTCAGCACTAAAACCACCGAAAACAACGCTATGGGGTGCGCCAATTCTGGCACAAGCTAACATAGCTATGGCAGCTTCAGGAATCATAGGCATATAAATACCGATGCGATCGCCTTTTTTCGCGCCCAATTGTTTTAGTACATTAGCAAACTGACAAACTTCTCGATGTAATTGAGAGTATGTAAGAGTGCGAGAATCTCCCGGTTCTCCTTCCCAAATCAACGCGGCCTTATTTTTACGCCAGGTGGTAAGATGTCTGTCAAGACAATTGTAAGAAATATTAATTTTACCGTTGACAAACCACTTGACAAAAGGCGGTTGCCAATCTAATACAGTGTCCCATTTTTGAAACCAGTGTAACTCATTTTCTGCCAATTCTGCCCAAAATTGCTGAGGATCGGCTTTTGCTCGGTCGTAAAGACGCTGATAATCTGCTAAACTTTTGATATGGGCATTTTGCGAAAAATCACTGTCAGGCGGAAATAGCCGCTTTTCCTGTAAAATGGATTCTATAGTTGGTTGAGACATGATAATGGATAAAAACGATATTGTGGCTAAAACTATTCTTAACTAAGTTGTACCCAATAATGTTGAGATTTTCATAAAGCTGCACTGAATGTAAAGATTATTTACTGATATGCTCATCTAGTCCTACTTTAGTCAGAAAATTAAACAACGCTGAATTTATCAGTGCTGTAGTAAAATAAAATAATGATGATGTTTTTAACAATCTTATTTACCGATCAAGTTCGATATCAGCATGAGAGCAACTAAGTTAGTGTTTTACCATAGGATACAGTTTGCAAGCCAAAGAAATTAAGGATAAATTAAACCTACTGATTGAACAAGCCTCTGAAATAGATCCAAGTCTCATGACAAAATTAATAGAGATCAACCGTTGGATTAAACATATCAAGCTTGGTTCTTTGATGTCCAAACCAATTGTCGTGGCTTTTTTATTAGAAGTGATTACAGACTCTAGAGTTTGGTTAGCAATTAGATCTCTACCCTCCGCAGAAGAGCAAAAACTACAGTTTGAGCAAATGACCGCCAATGAAAGATATTGGTACGGTTATCTATTTCCTAAATGGATAAACGCCACAGACACCAAATTTTATATTTGGAAGAAAAAAATGATGGCGGGGGAATTTAATCAAGCTGATAGTGATATCATTAAATATATAGCTCAAGATATTGTCCATCGTGAAGGGGATTTTTGGCGGCGTTATATAGCTGACCTTTCTATGGCCACAGACCTTATTGTCAGTAATCATCAAAATAAACCACTCTGTATTCAAGTCACAAGTGTTAGTGAAGAATTTCATGCTCAAAAATATCAAAAGTGGCAAAATGCACTGCAATTGTGGGAAATAGAAAGAGGATTATTCTTGAGTTATAATCCGCAAGAAAATGATTTTATTCAACAATTAGTCAATGTTGCACTGTATAACAGTGATCATCTGGCCGCAGGAAAGTATATGAATTTTTCCTGATTCCCAAATATTAAAATCGAAATCTGTGTCCTAGCCAACATCATTAATCTGCTGAAAATGCCATTTATGGTTAATCAACAACAAACTAATAGTAACGCTCAACTCGAAAATCTGACTGAAGCGTTAGCAGTAGCCCGGAATATGCAGCAAGATTGGTTAAATTATGGATTAAATTTTGTTCATATTTATGTAGAAGATGTAGAAAGTGATTGGTTAGAAACTTGGGGAGATGATCAAATATCTAGTCCGTTATTTGATGCTATTAAAGAATTTTTGGTTAGTGATGATGATGTAGCTATAAGAATTAGAAAGCATTTAGGAGATATATCATTGTTTGATTTAGCAGTAGATTTAGAAGAATGTTTGAGAATTTCTAGAGATAATGATCAAATATCCGCTGTCAAAGATATATTAGCAGGTGATTTTGATATTGATGATCTGGAATTATCATATCTAGCTGATAATTTTGTCAATACAGTGTCATCAAAGTGCCACACAAAATTATAATCTTCAGTTCGTAGTCAGGGCTTCAGCCCTGATTTATGAGAATCAAATTGAGACCGAAATAATAAATGTACTAACCCCCTGGTTATGCAAACCAGGAGTTTAAAAGCAGATCAATACAGGTTTACAACCTTTGCAGTAGATTTAGACCGTGTGTATCAGTACCGCAGGTGTTAAATAAATTGAATTTATCCGCTAATTCTTGTACCTCCTGGGTTTCCCCAATACTAGGTTTCCATGGTTTGGGATTACTGTAAGCGTAAAAAGTCTCTACACCATCAATTCCGTTATTTACGGCCGCAGGAATCAGATCAAAATGCGATCGCTTATACCGGGCTGGGTGAGCAAGTACGGCTAATCCCCCCGCTTCTTGAATGGCTGTAATCACGTTATTTGCTTGATAAGCCTTACCCACCACAGGTATTTTTTGTAAATAAGGTTTCATGCTGGGGTGTTCTGACTCAAAAGCATAAGCCAAAATGTGGACTTCAGTATCTAGCAAATTGGCGTTAATTTCCGCACCACTCCACAGGTATGGAGTATGTGTATCTGGATGACTGCATTTCCAATTTTCTAACCAAGCTTGGGCTACTCGGTAGCCATCAATACTATGGTGATCAGTGATTGCTAGACCTTTTAAGCCAATTGCGATCGCTTGACTCATCAATTCACTCGGTTCTAGCCTACCATCAGAGTGAACCGTGTGCATATGAAAATTAAATAACTGGGGACAACTTTGAGCATCAATATGTTGGAATACTTGCTTTAGTAGTTCCTTGGAAACCGTAGTCCGGGCAAAATTTATAACCATAACCCCTCTACACAAAAATTACATTTTTCTCAAAACGGGTATTAATTAATACGTAAGGTATAACCAATACCGCTAAATGGCAATTACAGATACTTCTTTAAGTACACCGATGGATTTTTGCAATATGTCAATAGTATCTTAGCAAATATTAACGCTGAAAACGATGAGTATTTTTGATTACTTCCATCAGAAAATCTAAAGTTTGTATATAATTTACAACTTGTTATGCTGATACAGATGAAAGAGAAATTGACCACAGTTGTTTTCAAAGTCTAAAAAAATTATAAATTCCTACTACAACAACAAAGTCAATCTATGGTAACTCAGGAAAAATTTAGGTTTTTAAACCCATGAAGATGGGTTTTATGTGTATAGTCTAATACAGATAATTTAGACTTTTTAGCTTACAATAGACTGACTAATTCACCTGTTCCAGTTATCACTTCGCCAATTACATAAGCGGGAATATCCTGGGCCTGAAAATGAGTAATTATTTGTTCTGCTTGTTGGGGTGGAACTAATAATACAAAACCAATACCCATGTTAAATGTATGATACATAGCTTCAGTACCCACAGAACCAGACCCAGCTAACCAACGAAAGACGGGAGGAATAGGCCAACTTTCGGGTATCATTTTAATCGCTTGACCCGGATTTAAACATCTAGGTAAATTTTCTGGTAAACCCCCACCAGTAATGTGAGCCATACCATGAATTTCCGCACCAGATTGTAATGCGGCTAAAACAGATTTAACATAAATGCGTGTAGGCGTGAGGAAAGTCTCACCAATAGATTTTCCATGTAGTATATCTGGTGTATCAGTCCATGAAAAACCGCCATCACTGACAATTTTGCGGACTAAACTCAACCCATTACTATGGACACCCGCACTAGCTAAACCTATAGCCACATCTCCTATTTGTACCTGAGAACCGTCTAACATTCGGCTTTTTTCGACAATTCCCACACAAAAACCAGCCAAGTCATATTCACCAATTTGGTAAAAACCGGGCATTTCTGCCGTTTCTCCGCCCAATAAAGCTGAACCGGCTAATTTACAACCTGTAGCTATTCCTGCGACTACCTGAGTTAATTGTTCCTTGTCTAATTTACCCGTAGCTACATAATCGAGAAAAAATAAAGGTTCTGCACCTGATGTTAAAACATCATTAACGCACATTGCCACCAAATCTATGCCTACGGTATCATGACGGTTGAGAATTTGGGCTATTTTCAATTTTGTACCCACACCATCTGTCCCAGAAACCAAAACTGGTTCTTTGTAACCCGTGGGGAGTTGAAAGCAGCCACTAAAGCCACCTAATCCCCCTAAAACCTCTTTTCTGAAAGTGCTATGAACCAAATTACGAATTTGGTCTACAAAAGCTCTACCCGCTTCAACATCAACGCCTGCATCCCGATAATCCATGCTTAACTATACCGTTATCAATTGATTATTTAGGTTATGATTATCACATAATTTATTAATTTAGATCAATTATAGGAATCCAGTTTGATTCTGTGAATTTTCGGTTGAGTCAGAGAACAGGGAACAGGGAACAGGGAACAGGGAACAGGGAAGAAGGATTTCAGTATGTACTGACTTCTGTTCAAAAATCAAATAGGAGTCTTATATTGTATCCTAAATAATCAATCATTAGTCATAAAAATCTGGTAAATTAAGTGAGCAAGGAAACAGCCCAATTTTATTATACAGCTAAATATAAACCAAATCAGTTAATTTATGGAAGTGGGCAAACTGCGTTAATTACGGGATGGACTGTAAAAGAAGCAGTATATAAACACTTAAACAATCATGAATATGCTGTAATTGGACAATTATACTCACCAACCAGGGGTATAAATTTATTAATTCGTAATTTATTGTTAAATCCTCATGTTAGATACTTGGTTATTCTAAATGCTACCAAAGAAGATAAAAATGCAGGTGGTTGTCAATGTTTAGGTGATTTTTTCCGTCATGGTGTAGAAGAAAGTATTAGTGATATTGGACGAAAATCCTGGGTAATTCGTTCTTTGATTCCTGGTTATATTGATGTTGATATTAATATAAATGCCTTAGAAAAATTACGTGACTCCATAGAAATTCAAGAGGTTATATCAATAGCAGATGCTATTGAAAAAGTTAAATATTATGCAAATAAAGAACCCGTTCCACCTTGGGGAACACCCTTAGAATTTACCATGAACATAACTGAATCAAACGTTTTTCCAGGACCACGATATGGACACAGAATAGAGGGTAAAACCATTGCGGAAACTTGGGTAAAAATCATTCATAGAATTAAAACAACCGGGACAATTAGACCCACAGGTTATGATGGAACATGGCAGGAATTGATAGATTTAATGGCAATTATTACCGACGAACCTGATGATTTTTACTTTCCTGAACCCAACTATTTACCAATAGATAGAAGTTTTTTAGAAGAATATATTTCTCAGATATTAGATAATGCAACCAATCAAGAAGGAGTAAAATACACCTATGGACAACGGTTACGTTCCTGGTTTGGTAAAGATCAAATTCAACAAGTAATTGAAAAATTAACTCATGATATTAATTCCGCAAGGGCTGTAATGTCCTTATGGGACGCTAATCAAGACCATAACGATAACCCACCTTGCTTAAATCATATTTGGGTAAGAATAGTAGATAATGAACTATCTTTAACCGCAACCTTTCGTAGCAATGATATGTTCTCAGCATGGCCAGCCAATGCCATGGGATTAAGAGCTTTACAAAAGTATATTTATGATGCTTTAATTAATAAAACCGATCATGTATTAAAAATGGGAGCATTAATTACCATTAGTCAAAGCGCCCATATTTACGATGATTGTTTTGAAAATGTCGCTAACGTAATTTCATCTCAATATAGTAAAATTGCTCAAAGAAAAGACTATTTTGATCCTGCGGGTAGCTTCATTATTACCATTCAAAATAATCAAATTATTGTCGAACATACAACCCCTGGATCTGGAGAAGTAGTTAATTGTTACTCTGGTAAATCTGCACATAAAATTTCTCAGCACATATTCACAGATTGTCCGGGGTTACAAATTTCCCATGCCATGTACTTAGGAGTAGAATTACAAAAAGCGGAAACAGCTTTACTAATGAAAGAACAGCTTATTTATGAACAAGATAAACCTTTAAAAAAGAATACAATTCTCAAACAATAAAACGTATTTTTATTCCTCTGTGCGTCTGTGCGTCTCTGCGTGATCAAGAAAATTATAGTTAGCAATAACTTGATTAATTACTAACTATAACCACTAAAATTCTGACTAATTCAGTTAATCACACCTGGGCTATTTTTGTAACTCACAAAGTTGAAACTTACTGTAATTTATAGGCACAGATTCATATTCATCTCTGCTAGACAAATCCACAATTTCACATTCGAGATTATGCAAAGAATTTAACATCAAATCATCCCGATTTTGCCAAATTGCAAATATTTTCTCTCTACCATCATTTACGGTTTTTAAATCAATTTGATAACCAGTATTGACTTGTTTTAACTTCAACCCCAATAAACTCAAAAGTCGGTTTAATATCTTAATTCCTGAAACAGTTTCTTTACCCCTAACTAGATCAATACCCAAAGCCCGTTTAATGTGTTTACTACTTTGCATAGCTACATTTTTCAACCACATCAAATCAGGATCATTTTCATTAAATACGCGCTGTAATTCCAGAAATTGTAGCATTCCTAAAGCCCGCATAGCTTCCACCTTGAGTGTATAAGTTTTTAAATCTGGGAGAAAAACTTGACCTTCTCCCCAAAATAATTGCTGATTCCATTCTTGCTGATCTTTAACATGAAAATATTCACTTTCATGAGTGAGATAATAATGAATTAACAATTGTCCATAATACCCTTTTTCATCCTGTAATTTGAGTTGGGGAGTAACGACAATTCCATACCTTTGTTTGAGGATATATTTATTAAGTTGATGACGTTCTTCATGGGTGAGAGAATGTTTAGTTAGTAGCTGTTCATATTCGATATAACCAATATCCCTAGCATTAGCGACAGCATTAGCATTTGCTAGTTGATTTTGCTGTTTAATATCTTTGATTTTGCCTTTAATTTCCTTAGCTTTTTGACGACTTTGCGCCCAATCTTTTTGAACTTTAACAATTTCTAAAATTAAGCGTTTGCGGTTTTCTAAATCACTAGGTTCAGTGGCAAAAAATGCCAAACGTAAATCACGCAGAATGTTATTTTGTACTTCATTGCTTCGGATTTGAATGTGATGTCCATCAGTTATCAATCCCTCTTGCATTGATTGACGATAGAGACGAATAGAAGCATTAACTCTTGCAGATAACTTTGCCCAAGTGCGTAAATGAATGGGATCATAAACTAAAGGTAAATCCACATCTATTTTATGCAATGGACTTAGTAAAGCTAGATTTTCCTTTTGATTTTCTTGATACCAATGAGATAGTAAACGATAATTTGTACTCCCACTTCCAATTAAGCCAATACCCCGTTTAGCACACCAAATAATACGGGGAACATCATCCCTGACTCTTGCTAAGGCTTGACGGGCTTCTGAGTCAGGAATCACTCCTTGAAAAATACCATAAACTCGGTCAAAATGTTGAACATCAATACTAATTCCTGTTCCCAGACTAGGGGTAACAAAAACAGTATGATAATCGCTAATTTTCTGATTAATAGCCGCTATAAAATCAACGGCTGCGTGACCAGGTGTATTAGTAGTATGACTGCTAATTACTAAGGTTTCAGGAAATTCTTTTTTGAGTTTTTGCAACCGTTCTCTTAAATAATGCTCAATAGTTTCACAACTGTAACGACCAGAACGACTATCAGTGGTTACATAGCATTTACGTCCAGCAATTAGATCTAATTCTAATTGATGAATTAGAGGTGTGGGATTAGGTGAATCATAAAAAGTTGTATCCCAACCTTGTTCCGGTTTCCATTCATTAATGACTATCCAAGGAGTTAATTTAATTGCTGCTAAAGTTTGTAAATACTCTAAAGATACATCTGATAAATCGGCATCTTGGGCAATTATTAAACCTCCAGTTGTGATCACTGTAGAAATTAATTGTTGGAAAATGCGGAGAATTTTCACTCGCTTTTGTTTACAGGTATCACTGTTGAGTAAATGCCATAATGATTGTTCAACTTCATCTAAAATTAATATTGCTCCTCGCCAATGTTCGGGTTTTAATCTCCAAATTGAATCTACACATAATCCTAAAGATGGTGTAATTTCTAAGGGATAAGTAACGGGTAATTCATCAGCTTCTATACTCCATTTTTCATGTTCAATTCCCCATTTAATGCCGATTTTATCACATAAGAACCGTCCTAAGATGATTCTATGGGTAATTAATAAAACTGGTTGATTGCGGCTTTTTGCTTGTTGAACAATGCTTTGTAATGCGGTGGTTTTACCTGTACCTTTGGCCGATTTTACTCCCACTAAGCCAGATGTGGGAAAGGGAATTTTTTGCAAATAGGGACAGTTAACAGTAATTGCAGCGGGAATTGTTAACTCTGTGTGGGGTTTGGTTTGGGCAATGTAAATATCTAAATCTACACTTTGACGATAAATTTTATCAAATGCTGTTGCACCTTTGGCAATGATAAATTCATCAACTCCTTTTTCTTTTCCTGGAAGTTCTACAATTTTAACATGACAATTTTGTTGTTGCAATAAACAACCTAGTTGGGAAATGGCATTATTGACGGCAGCAATTTTTTTCTGTTGAGTTTCAAAATCAAAACAAATATGAAAGTCGCGTTTTGTGTTTGTGAATGCTGCTAAATCAGGTATTAATTGCCGACTGGTAACTTTGCCAAATTCGTTTTTAATAACTCGATAACCGCTATTAATACCAGGAATAGCAATAGCAACATATCCTTGGGTTAATAGTGCTGCGGCTTTTTTCACACCTTCACAAATGATAATGGATATCTTATTTTTAATTACCCATTCCCAAAAACCTTCGGCTTCACCGTCATCATTAATGGTGATTTTTTCCGGTATTTCTAAGTTATAAAGTTGTCCAACTTGTTGCCAAATTTCTAAAGATATGCGTAAACAAAATATGCGTGTGGCTGTGCTGGGAGGGTGTTCATATTTGATTGATTTACCTTTCTGGTTTTGTCGCGGTTGGTTGGGTTTAAAACATCCCCATTCCATTTTATGCCAATTGTTGAGGGGATCTAGTCCAGAACACCACCAACCACCTTCGGTAATATGGGTATAACGCTGTAACCATGCACTTTTAATCATCCCTGTGTTGGTGCGGGGAAGTTTGTCAGAAATCAGCAGGTATTCATAAGCATTTGTGCTTTGAAGCGATCTAAAATTTAAACAAATTAAGTCTAAATTTATACCACTGCTCTTGACTAATTCTTCAAGGTGTTGCGGATGTAAAGAATGCAGATGCATAAGCTGAAGCAGCTAAGGAATATAAGGAAATTAAAACCTTAACATGGCTGGGTTGATTTTTCATAAAATAATTTCCTAAATTTAAGTGTTATTTTTTTAACTTTGTTTATATAAATACTTCTGTGAATATATCAAGGTTTGGTTTTAGCCATGAAACTGTAAAAATAATAAATTTGTATTATGATTATGTATACATATAATTTTTACTTATACGTATTAGCTGTGAGGTTAGTTCACCCACAGACGCGGTTTATGGTAATCTGACAGGTATAATTTAAATAAACTGGTAAATAAACTGGCAGATGGGCTAGGATCTAAGAAGATGTGCAAATATTGCACTAATATAGTAAGTATAAATGTATAAATAACCTATGAACTACGACATACAAGAAACGGAAAGTCCAAGACTAGAAGTTGAGTATTACGGTGCTGATTTTCCTGTTGATACATTAGTCAAACGAATGGCAGAAAAAGAATTTATTATTCCTGGGTTTCAGAGAAAGTATGTTTGGAAAGAAGAAGAAGCATCACGCTTTATTGAAACCTTGTTATTAGGTCTTCCTAGTCCTTCACTTTTTCTCGCTAAAGATAAGTTTTCTAAAAAATATCTGGTAATAGATGGACAACAACGCCTGAAAACTTTACAATATTTCTTTCAAGGATTTTTTGAAGAGGGGACAGTATTTAAGCTGAAAAATGTCGTCCAACATCTAGAAGGATTAACTTATTCTACATTACCTCCATCCGAGCGTCGTGAGCTTGATAATGCAATAATCCACTGTATAATCATATCTGAAAGTTATGATCCACAGGGTATATTTTATCTATTTGAACGCCTCAATACTACTGGAACTCCTTTAAACCCCCAAGAAATTCGTAATGCTATTTATCATGGTTCTTTCAGTCAATTACTTCAAGATTTATCAAGTAACGAAACCTGGAGAGAGCTTTATGGTAAGGACGATATTAGGGCTAATGAACAAGAGCATATTTTAAGATTTTTAGCTCTTCATTTTGATTTAGAAAATTATTCGGGAAATATGAAAAATTTTCTCAATCAATTTATGTTGAAAAATAAAGATTTAGATATAATCTCCGAAAATGAGATGAAAAATATATTTATTAAAACAATAGATTTTCTTAAAAATTGTATCGGTTCTAAGGTTTTTTATGAGAAGAAAAAATTCCAAATTCTCTTTGATAGCGTTATGCTGCTAACTGCTCAGGAGTTGGAAAAAGGTTTGGAATGTTCAAAATTTAAAAAGTTTTATGAATTGCTGATTAATGACAAGCACTTTTGGTCATTTTCCCAACCTTCAACAACCAATAGAAAAAATCTGATGACGAGACTGGAATATGTGAAAGAGCTTTATAGAGATACACATTTATGAATCCATCTATATTAGCTCATCGTCAGAAAATAGATAATCTATTTGAAAAAGTTGCTTGTTTTGAAGAACCAGCTATTAAAAGTGAATGGTCAAAATATTTATGTATATTGGTATCAGGATTTATTGAGGAATCTTTGAGGGTTTTATTAGAAAAATATTGTGAAAATAAAGCTTCAGCAAATATTCAAAAATTTGTTGGAAAGAAGATAGATGATATAACCAACTGTAACGCAAATAAAATTAAAAAAATATTGGATGAATTTAGCTCAGACTGGGCAAATGAATTCACTAATAAAATAAATGATCAAATAAAAACTGCTATAGATAACGTGGTTCAAAATCGCCACAAAATAGCTCATGGTAAAAGTATAGGTATGAGTTACAGTAATATATCCAAGGACTATAAAAATGTTAAAAAAGCTGTAGAAATTTTGGAGGAAATAATCCAGTAACTAATATTAAATTTATTAATTTACTAAGGTACAGACATAAATTATAAAAGATTTGTGATGCGGGCAAAATGCCCGCTACAAATTCAGATCAAATGTGCTGTATTCATTAATTTTGCCACAAATCTTAAACCAAATTCTTCTTCAAAAACTCCTTTTTTGTAATCTAAACTCCACATTTCTAACCCACATTCATCTTCAATTGATGAGGGAAATATCAACATCTTAAATTCTTGAAAATTGGGCTGATATTCACATTGAATATGAGAAATAGCACCTATTTGTCTTCTGTCTAAAGCCACAGCTAATCTTAACATCGCGCTGAGTTGATTAACCATTGTCCGATGTTCTTTATGAAGTAGATTTCGATAGTTTTCATGCTTTTTCTTGGGTGGAGATTTGCGGTGATAACGGGCTATATTGGCGATAATTTCAATTTCGGTTTCGTTATATCCCAGTAATTCACTATTTCTAATTAAGTAGTATGAATGTTTATGATGTGATGAATGTGATACATGATGACCAGAATTGTGTAAAATCGCAGCAGCCCATAATAATTGACGTTGATTTGCACCCCAATTATGTATTTGCGCTTGAGTTTGATCAAATATACTGAGGGCAAAAGCGGCCACACGATCGCCATGTTCTAAATTAGTCTGGTATTTCTTTGCAGTTTTTAATACACTGCGTTGACGAATGGAACTTTGAAACCTCAGCCTGTTGTCAATGAAACCATGGGTCAGCATCCAGTCTACTATAACACCTTCCCGCAGCGATCGCTCACAAACTGTTAAGGATTCTACGCCTAACAAGGTCATAGCTTCCTGTAAAATTACTGCTCCTGCAAGTATTACTTCTGACCTTTTTTCTGGTATCCCCGGAATGGCAGCCCGTTCTATATTAGTCATCCTCCGTAAGCGAATTACCCAGGTGCGTAAATCCTGGAGACTGAATTGATACCCGTTGAGAGTGGAAGGAACAAGACCTAATTTTTCCCGTGCGTGAATGGTAGCAATGGTTTCTATTGTCCCGGATGTACCGATTAAGCGGGGAAAATCGCCAATTTTCAGTTTTCCTTGCACCTCTTCTACAGAACGCTCTAACATTCCTCTAGCGTAAGCCTGTAGGTACTTAAATTCGGTTTCGGTGATCGGATCAGAGTGGACTAATTCCCCAGTTAAGCGCACTGCGCCAATTTTGGTACTGGTGAGACTCCGGGGTTCTTCACTGTCTCCTAAAATCAATTCTGTTGAACCACCACCAATGTCAATAATGATGTGCGGTTGGTTATTAAATTCCATCCCCGACAATACACCTAAATAGATGCGACGGGCTTCTTCTGGTCCTGAAATCAAGTCAACGGTTAAACCTACCTGGGTTTCGATTTGCTGGAGAAACTCTTTACCATTAGGAGATTCACGGACAGCACTAGTCGCAACAGCTACTATACTCGTCACTCCTAAGCTATAAGCAATGGTTTTAAATCTGCCTAAACAGGCCATCGCCTTATTCATTATTTCCGGTTTTAACTCACCAGTAATTAAATTGCGATCTCCTAATCTTATAGTTTCTTTTTCCCTAGCAACTATAGTAAAAGATGGTAAAGCGGCCTCAATTTTCACTATTACGATATGTAGAGAATTTGTACCAATATCAATAGCTGCAATCATCTGATTTTCTGGAACTGATAGACTGGTGATATTTTCCCAGTTAGCCGAGACTAAATTCAGCATCTTGTTGTTCTTGTGAATAGATTAATAGGACTGTAGAACAAATAGCAAATAACGATATTCTATAAATGTAAAGATATGTTAAATCAGCAAATATGTTAGGGACACCACAAACCAACCAACAACCATTATGGCTGACAATTATTCTACTACTACGGTGGAATAAACCGGAAGGTAGATTAATTCTCATGATTCCCGCATTGTGGGCGGTGTTTTTGGCTGCTGCGGGTAAACCACCCTTACCCCTGGTGGGAGTGATTATTATCGGTAGTATCGCTACTAGTGCGGCTGGGTGCGTAGTTAATGATTTATGGGATAGAGATATTGATCCCCAAGTAGAGAGAACACGCAACCGCCCCCTTGCATCTCGCGCCCTTTCCGTTCAAATTGGTATTTTGGTGGGGATAGTCGCCCTGGTCTGTGCTGCTATTATCGCTTTTTATCTTAACCCTTTAAGCTTCTGGTTGTCTGTGGCCGCTGTTCCTGTTATTGTACTTTATCCCGGTGCAAAACGGGTATTTCCTGTTCCTCAATTGGTACTTTCTATTGCTTGGGGTTTTGCGGTTTTAATTAGTTGGAGTGCAGTTACAGGTAATATCACAGCGCCAACCTGGTTACTTTGGGGGGCGACGGTACTATGGACCTTAGGATTTGATACTATTTATGCTATGAGCGATCGCCAAGATGATCAACGCATTGGTATTAATTCTAGCGCGTTGTTTTTTGGTAAATATGCCCCTACAGCGATCGCTATTTTCTTCATTGGTACTATTATTCTTTTAGCTGGAATAGGATTATTAGTTAATTTACACATTGCTTTTTGGATCAGTTTAATACTGGCTAGTATGGGTTGGATTTGGCAAATTATCCGCTTACAAAAGCCAGAAATACCTAATTCTGCTTATGGGGAAATGTTTCGTCAAAATGTCTGGATTGGTTTTGTAATTTTGGCAGGAATGATTATGAGTTTTTTGTAAATTTGTATTTAATTTAACCAAATTGAAATCTTCTTGTCAATCTCACCCAGGCTAGATTCAAAACTATCAGGACTAGTGTTTTAAAGGTTGGGATATTAATCTACAAGCTAGATGCAACCAACCCGATGAAGCAATCTATTTTTGCTAAACTCGTTACAATAATTTTACTGTCTTTTGGTAGTTTTGGTCTAGTTATTGGTGGTTTCTGGATTAGTAAAACCGCTAGTAATCACAAACAATTACAGTTAATTACTGATACATCAAAATATCAAGAAATTCGTAATTACAAATGGACTGATATTCAACAAATCCAACATTTTCCGCCCCAAATTCCTACTAATGCTCAAGTTTTACAAATGGCTTATGCTTCGGGAGTAATTCCGGGAAGTAGTTCTTTACAAATTCGTCTCAAACAACCGCCAGCCAAGATTAAAAACCTCCTGACACAATACAGAAAAATCTCTCAACATCAATATCAAGGTGGTAATACAAATAATCATATTAACCAACCCAATGGCGTACCAACAACGTTTTTTTATACTAGCGATTCAGAAATAGAAACCTTTCCTAGCAGTTATGAAATATTAGTATTAAAGGCCGAAGATAAAAGCCAACCTGGTTCAAAATGGAATCACGGTAATAGTTATGGTGTAGCTATTGATGTTGCATCTTCAGAAATTGTTTATTGGGCGGAAAAATGGTAAAAAAAGGAGTCACCGAGTCAATTTAACCCCTGACCGAAAAGACGGGACACAAGCCCCGTCCTTCCAGGACAGCTTTATGTTAAAACTAAAAAAGTAGTAATGAAATTACAAATATGAAACATGACTCTCATTTACCTGGACTATAACTGCTTTCAACGTGGCTTTGATGATCCAAGACAAATTAGAATCCAAATGGAGAGTGCAGCTTGCCAAGAAATATTTATTCAAGCTCAAACAGAAAAAGTAACTCTTGCGTGGTCTTTTATACACGAAGATGAAACTAATTTATGCCCATTTCTTGATCGTAAATATTCAGTTCTGGGTATGGTGAATTTGTGTAAAATAAAAGTACCTCCAAAAACTGAAATAGCAGAACAAGCTCTTTTATTCCAGCAGTTAGTTAATCTATCCAGCAAAGATGCTCTACACTTAGCTTGTGCGGTTTCTATTCAAGCCGATTTTTTCTTAACTTGTGATGATAGTCTCAGAAAACAAGCTCAGAAATTAGAGTTAGAAATAGCCATCATGAACCCAATTGATTATATTAGGAATAACGAAAACTATGGAAATAAATAATATCATGGATGATACAGAAATTAAAATCAAAGGCATCAAAGCACTATATGAATCTCTTGGTTCAGCAGCAGCTATGCGTTTCTTAACATTGCTACATAAAACCCCTACTGATTATGTAGAAATCTCAAAAACAATATATCAAGATCAAAGTATTGAGGAAATTTTTGCTAGAGCAAAACAAAATTGGCAAGATTAATTATATCAACAAGCAATGGATAAACTAGAACAATACCAGAATATTATCAAAAAAATATTGACTGAATATTACAAAATGACTAATACTCAAATTTCAAAAAAATGTGAATTTGAAGTTAGTGAACGTTTAGCTATTGATGAAACAAGAGATCAATATATCTGGTTTCGTTTTGGTTGGGAAGATAAAAAGCATATACAGCATATCATCATTTATCTTACCGTTAAAAACGGCTTCATTTTGGGTGGAAGAAGATGCAACAGATTTATCTGTAAGTAGGTTGGCGTGAAAAATTGCGGAAAAATGGTAAGAGAAGTTAGAATTAAATAGCTCTGATTGTAGCCATGAACCTAAAATAGACTGATAATTTCAAGAAAGGATTTTTAACTAAGGTCGAGAAGGTCGAGAAAGTCCAAATACATACCATTTTTCTCGACTGAGAAAAAAACCAATACCATCACTATTATTACAAGTTAAACCGATTTTTTGAGATACACACTTAAAACCACCTTCATTCCAATTACTTCCATAGTTTAAAACAGGTTTATTTTTATCAGCAATGGTATCAATAATACACAAAATCTCTGGTTTACCCCTCCCAGGTAATAAAAAACCTTGTCCCCACTCAAGTTCACAATATCCGGGGTAGGGTTGGGGAGGTTTGGGTTTTAGTGAACTTATGATTTCACAGCGTAAAATATTTATTTCTCCTGGTAGTCCTGGTATTAATTCACAAAAAATATTACCACTAGGGGACTGAAAACCTTTTGGTGCTGCTATACTTACCTGTGGTAATGTAGTCGCTATTGTACTTGTCAGAAGTAACACTACTAATTTTTGAATTTGTCTGTACATGACTAATTGAAAATTAAAGACTTTGTTAAAGATCCGGTTATAGTTCTCTGGTTTGAGAATAGGTATTAACCTAAGTCGCTATTTCAGATCCACGACTTATTAAAGAAGTCCTGAATATTGATAAATATCATAACATATTAAAATAATAAATGACAAAATGCCGTTATTTTTTCCTTGAGTTGAGATAGAATTGGGGAAATTGACTATCATATATCCTTGGTGCTTTTCTGTATTTGGGAAAGGTTGACTTCCCATTTTTCATTTCAATCAATTACTAATTACTACTATTGAATCTCGATTTTATATTATATATATTTAATCATGCAGATGCGCCATAAAGATTATGATCTGCTGTCTAAATCCTGACTGTTTAAATCCCCAAAATCCAGATAATTATCAAGTTTGTCAAAGTTGTCAAACTCCTTTGGTAGCACTTTTGAGAAATCGGTTTCGTGTCATCCGTTTACTTTCTAATGAGGGAGGGTTTGGAAGAACTTATATTGCTGAAGATATTGATAAATTAAATGAATTATGTGTCATTAAACAATTAGCTCCAAAATTTCAAGGTACTTGGTCACAAAAAAAAGCAATTCAGTTATTTTCAGAGGAAGCAAAGCGACTACAACAATTAGGAGAACACCCTCAAATTCCCACTTTAATAGCCTATTTTGAACAGAATAATTGTTTATATTTAGTTCAGCAATTTATTGATGGTCAAAATCTACTAGATGAATTAAATTCCCGAAAGGTTTATAGAGATTGGGATATTCAGGCTATTTTATTAGATTTATTACCAGTTATTAAATTTGTACATCAACATGGGGTAATTCATCGTGATATTAAACCAGAAAATATTATTCGTCGTCAATCTGATGGAAGATTAACACTCATTGATTTTGGTTCTTCTAAAAAATTGACAGTAAGAGTACAGGGAAAAAATGGTACTTCTATTGGTTCTCATGGTTATTCTCCTATTGAACAAATTAGAGACGGAAAAGCTTATCCTGCTAGTGATTTGTTTGGTTTAGGTGCTACTTGTTTTCATTTACTAACGGGGATTTCTCCTTTTCAATTATGGATGGAATATGGCTATAGTTGGGTGGAAAATTGGCGGTATTATTTACGCTTTTCTCTAAGTTCACAATTAGTAGAAGTTATGGATAAGCTACTAAAGAAAGAAATACAACATCGCTATCAATCTGTTGATGAAGTCATGACAGATTTGATGAAAAAACATACTCTTATGCTCCCAGAATCAGATAGTAAAATTAATAAATTACCTCCTAAGTATTCTCAAATAAATTACACGAAAAAATTTTTATTGCGAAATTTAATTTTTCTGTTTGGGTTAATTATTTTTTTCACTCTGGGAGAGTTTTGTTATCGAGAATTTCATAAGTTAAACTCGGATTTTTCTTTTAATTTGAATCAACCCCAGAAAACTGAAAAATATTTGTCTTTGGTAAATACTTTTTCTGGACATAAAAGTCAGGTTTTATCTGTGGTGATGAGTCCAGATGGTAAACTGATTATTAGCGGTGGTGATTGTCAGGAAAATGATCATACTAAATGTTATGGTAATCTGAAAATATGGGATGTGATCACCGGTAAAGAAATTACTAGTCTAGAAGGACATTCCCAAAATGTCAACGCATTAGCTATCTCTGCTGATGGTAAAATTTTAGTTAGTGGTAGTGATGATCAAACTATCAAAATTTGGAATTTACAAACAAATCAATTAATTCACACTTTAACTGATCATACTGATGCAATTCATAGTTTAGCTATTACTGCTGATGGAAAAACTTTAGTTAGTGCTAGTGATGATCAAACTATCAAGGTTTGGGATTTAATTACAGGTAAATTAATTCGTACTTTAACCGCTCACAAATCTTGGGTACGTTCTGTAGATATTAGTCCCAATGGTGTAACTTTGGCAAGTGGTAGTTTTGATAAAACTATAAAATTATGGAATATTCATCAAGAACAACCAATTCAGACTTTAACTACTAGTTCACAAACGGTCATAGCTGTGGCTTTTAGTCCCGATGGTAAAATTTTAGCAAGTTCTAGCCGCGATCGCACTCTGAAATTATGGAATTTACAAACTTTAACACCAATTTGGACTATCGGGTTAGAAGGTAATAATATTAATACTCTTGCTTTTAGTCCCAATGGTAAAATTTTAGCTGGTGCTGGACGGACTAGCTTCGGAAATAAAAGCTATCATACCCTTAGAATATGGAGTGTAACCACAGGGGAGGAAATAATTACACTGATGGCTCATGGTAATAATATTACGTCTTTAAGTTTCAGTGCTGATAGTAAATTTTTAGTTAGTGGTAGTGAAGATAACTTAATTAAACTTTGGCAGGTTTCTCCGTAAACAATGACAAAAATTTTTCAAATTGATTAGTATACAATGAGTTGGGGTAGAAAACTCTATTTAATTCAATTCTCTATTTTTTTCTTCATGAATTTAGTCTGGGAAAGATTGACTTTATCTTCCTTACCACTTAAAGAATATCTGTCTAGCAGTTACCTACATCGTTTGCTGGTGGGGTCCTTGCTTTCTTGGCGACAAAGTAGTATTCTCATCCAGTGGGGAGATATGATTGCTGTGGGCTTACTTAGCGTCATTTATACTCTTACACCCTTCGTTTCTAGCACTTTAATCGGTTTATTACTACTGGCTTGTTTCGGTTTATGGTTGCTGTTAACTTTATCTGAAGAGGTTACATCGGCCAATGCTGCCTCCTTCACTCCCATTCATCTGCTAGTATTGTTATATTGGGGTATTGCTGCGGTAGCTACAGCCTTATCACCAGTAAAAAAGGCCGCTTTGAGTGATTTACAAACCTTAACCCTTTATTTGTTGTTATTTGCCCTCTGTGCTAGAGTATTAAGAGTCCCCCGATTTCGCTCGTGGTTAATTACCCTTTATTTGCATATATCCCTCATTGTCAGTGTCTATGGAATACGACAATGGTTTTTTGGTGCGAAGGCTTTAGCTACTTGGGTTGACCCAGAATCTCCCTTAGCTAAGACTACCAGAGTTTACAGTTATTTGGGTAATCCTAATTTACTGGCAGGATATCTTTTACCGGCTGTAATTTTCAGCTTTGTCGCTATTTTTGCCTGGCAAAGTTGGATAAGAAAAAGTTTAGCACTAACGATGTTTATTGTCAATAGTGTAACTCTAATTCTTACCTTTAGTCGGGGGGGCTGGATTGGTTTATTGGTGGGATTATTGACGGTGACGGTATTACTGATTTTTGTTTTTGGTGACTCCACCGTTGAGAATTTATGGGGTATAAAAATATCACCCCAGATGATGTTAATATGGCGGAATTGGTCTTTACCAATATTCCTGGGGAGTGTGGTTGGGATATTAGCAATAGGAATGATCTTTGTTGAACCTTTTCGGGAACGAGTTCTCAGTATATTCGCTGATAGAAATGATAGCAGTAATAACTTTCGTAAAAATGTCTGGGATTCCGTATTTCAAATGATCCGCGATCGCCCGATTATTGGTATTGGACCTGGTCACAATTCTTTTAATCATGTTTATCCTCTCTATCAAAGGCCTCGTTTTACGGCCTTGAGTGCCTATTCTGTATTTTTAGAAACAATCGTCGAAACCGGCTTTTTAGGTTTTACTTGTTTTCTGTGGTTAATAGTCGTCACTGTTAATACAGGAATTTCCCAGCTAAAACAATTAAGACAAAGTAAAAATACTCAAGTATTTTGGTTAATTGGGGCGATCGCTGTTATTATAGGTATACTATCTCATGGACTAGTTGATACAGTCTTTTATCGTCCTGAAGTGAATACCCTCTGGTGGTTTACTGTAGCCTTAGTCGCCAGCTTTTGGCAACCTTTAACACTTTCTAAGCGGTAAAAATACTTAACTAGTTTTTGATTTTGTTGGGTTAAAAAAATACCCAAAATTTGCCTGTGGTGCGGGCATCTTGCCCGCTAAATATGGGGGAAGAGTGTGCCTTAAAACCTCTTCATTGCCCTTTGCATACTCCGTTGATCATCACGACGTTTAATACTTTCCCGTTTATCATGCAGCTTTTTACCCCTACCCAGGGCAATAACTACCTTTACCCAACCCCGTTTGAGGTACATTTTCAACGGGACTAGGGTTAAACCCTCCTGTTCTACCTTACCAATTAGCTTACGCAGTTCTTGCTTATGGAGTAGTAGCTTGCGTGTTCGTCTTGGTTCGTGATTAAAATATGCACCGCTGGAAGTATAAGGAGAAATATGTACATTAATTAACCATGCTTCACCGTCACGAATTAAAGCATAACCATCTTGGAGATTGGCTTTACCTCCACGAATTGATTTTACCTCAGTTCCCGTCAATTCGATTCCCGCTTCATAGGTTTCTAGGATTTCATACCGAAACCGCGCTTGACGATTATCACAAATTGTTTTGTAACCTTCACTCTGTTTATCACTCATTGACAATCTTCTTAATTTTTCATAAATAAGCCTAAAAATTTTTTAGACTAACTTTTTTATTTGGGTTGCATCATGTATATTTCGCGCCAAGGCGCAAAGAAGCAAAGCCGCAAAGTTTGAGATTTTGATACCGTCTTGAGGCTATCAGCAACGTCCTTTTGTTCATTGTAGTTCACACAGAACAGTCACGGCTAAATTAAACCTGATTCTTGACTCTCTTTTCAATTACGTCGAGTTTTGTCAAGCATTTCTAAAAATTTAAGATTTTCTTTATAAATTCTTGACTCAGGAGACATTAACAGGTATTTTTGTCATAGTATGAAGGATGAGATGAGGATTCTTGTCTGTGTCTATTGATATTTCTCATGGTGGCACATTATTCAGTTAAAAAAATTATAGGGGTGTACTATCCATGCCCTTGACTATTCTAATCGCAGATGACGATATAGGTACTAGTTTATCCATTAGTGATTATCTTGATCTATCCGGTTATCATGTAATTACTGCTGATAATGGTATGGACGCTTTGTCTATGCTGGAAAAACATCATCCTGATTTGCTAGTGACAGATATTATGATGCCACTAATGAATGGTTATGAGTTGGTGCGTCGTGTTCGTCAACTATCCGCGTTTCGCTTATTACCTGTAATTTTACTAACAGCGAGAACCAAAATCCAAGAACGAATTTTAGGGTATCAATCTGGTTGTGATTTATATTTGCCTAAGCCCTTTGAATTAGAAGAGTTAGTCGCTGCTATACGCAATTTATTAGAGCGATCGCAAATTATCCAATCAGAATGTCGTTTTATTTACCAAGATAACAACCGTAATTTAACTTATACAAAGGCAGAAAACGGTCATATTTCTGTATCTACTCAGGTTCAGATATCTCAAGTATTGACACCCTTAACCGTCAGGGAAAAGGAGGTTTTAGACCTTTTAACCCATGGTTTTTCTAATGTGGAAATTGGTAATCATTTACATTTAAGTCCGCGTACGGTGGAGAAATATGTGAGTAGTTTATTGAGAAAAACAGAAACTAGTAATCGTGCTGAATTGGTTAGATTTGCGATCAAACATGATTTAGTAGAATAGGATTTTTGCCCAAATTGACATTTTTAGTCTGGTAATATTCAGTGAAATTGAGTATTTTGAGAGTGCGTTAGTAAGTCCATAACTCACCAAAATATAACCGGACTAAAACTTACAAATAGACCCTGGTTTCAGGGGACACTGTTTAGAGATAAGTGGATTTTTTGCAAGGTCAACTTCAGTTAATTTAGTCAGATTAGACAAAGGTTTGATATCGCTGATTTGATTTTCCGAAAGGTCGAGGATAGTCAAATTAGTCAGATTAGACAAGGGTTTGATATTGCTGATTTGATTTTCCGAAAGGTAAAGAGCATTCAAATTAGTCAGATTAGACAAGGGTTTGATATTGCTGATTTGATTTTCCGAAAGGTAAAGAGCATTCAAATTAGTCAGAGCAGACAAAGGTGCGGTATCGCTGATTTTATTTTCCGCAAGGGAAAGAGCTTTCAAATTAGTCAGAGCAGACAAAGGTGCGGTATCGCTGATTTTATTTAACGGAAGCTCAAGTTTAGTAAAATTAGTCAGCGTTTGATTAGCTTGACTACAATTTTGGGTTTCAGCAACTTTTAATAATGCTTCTACAGTGTGTCTCGTCTCTTGAGGTAAATTGGCTTTTTGTTCACACCATTCTGTAAAAGTCTTGGGTGTTTTTGTGGTTTCAGTAATCACTTTTAAGGTATAAAATCCTAAAGTCAAGGTAAAAATAGTCGTCGCTATTAGACTTAGTTTCATGATTTTAGTGATAAAAGGTTATGGTGATTCTATCATGTTCTCGTTGCTAAAATGAATCTTACTTTTATTTATTTTGCTGACACTAGGACTCAGAATTAAACGCAGATGAACGCAAATAAACGCAGATAATTTTGTAAATCCTTAGTGATTTGCTGAAAATTAAAACTTACAAATAGACGCTGGTTTCAGGGGACATTGTTTAGAAATAAGTGGATTTCCCCCAAGGTCAAGTTCAGTTAATTTAGTCAGATTAGATAAGGGTTTGATATCTTTGATTTTATTTCCTGAAAGTTTAAGTTCAGTTAATTTAGTCAGATTAGATAAGGGTTTGATATTGTTGATTTGATTTGCTGAAAGACCAAGATAAGTTAAGTTAGTCAGATTAGATAAAGGTGCGGTATTGCTGATTTGATTTAATGGAAGATCAAGAGAATTTAAGTTAGTCAGATTAGATAAAGATTTGATATCCCTGATTTGATTTGCTGAAAGTCCAAGAGAAGTCAATTTAGTCAGGTTAGACAAGGGTTTGATATCCCTGATTTGATTTTTATCAAGGTAAAGAGAAGTCAATTTAGTCAGATTAGACAAAGGTTTGATATCGCTGATTTGATTTTTATTAAGATAAAGAGAAGTCAATTTAGTTAAGTTAGATAAAGGTGCGGTATTGCTGATTTGATTTTCCGAAAGGTAAAGAGTAGTTAAGTTAGTCAGATTAGACATGGGTTTGATATCCCTGATTTGATTTGCTGAAAGTCCAAGATAAGTTAACTTAGTCAGGTTAGACAAAGGTTTGATATCCCTGATTTGATTTCCCGAAAGGTCAAGTTCAGTTAAATTAGTCAGAATAGACAAAGGTTTGATATCGTTGATTTGATTTTTATTCAGGTCAAGAGAAGTCAAATTAGTCAGGGTTTGATTAGCTTGACTACAATTTCGGGTTTTAGCAACTTTTAATAATACTTCTACAGTGTGTCTCGTCTCTTGAGGTAAACTGGCTTTTTGTTGACACCATTCTGTAAAGGTCTTAGGTGTTTTTATAGGTGCTGCGGTGACTTTTGGGGTGTAAAATCCTAAAGTCAAGGTAAAAATGGTAGTCGCTACTAGTCTTAATTTCATGATTTTAGTGATAAAAATTTATGGTGATTTTATCATGTTGTCGTTACTAAGATGAATCTACTCAGAATTAAAAACAGATAAACACAGATGATTTTGTCACTCCTTAGAGGATGTTTTCAAGGTGGTATTCCGTAATTTTCAAACATCCTCTAACACATTTATTATTACTGCTTGATGTTGGGTTTCCTTGCGTCAACCCAAGCTACACAGTAAATCACCCTTTCTCAGAGGTTCTGATACTTATCCCTCTGAAATTACTTCTCTTGAGAATTAATAATTCTCAAGGCTTCCAGTCTCCAAACTTCTAGTTCTGGTAATTGTCCACGAAATTTTTTTTCTTCTTGATCATCGTCATAAAATTCTAGGAAAGTTTGCCATGATTCTCTGGAACTTTGATCATCTCCCTCTGCTGCTTGCACTTGTGCTAGTAAGCAATAAGCTGGAGTATAATTGCTTTCTAATTTCAAACAAATCAGTAAATTTTGTTTTGCTTTTTCTAGACAATTTTCCTGAAAATACGCCCACCCAAGGTTTTTATACAATGTAACTTCTATGGTTTTATCTCTAACCTTGGGTAAAATTGATTCAATGATCTTCACCGCTGCTGCACTATTTCCTTGCAGAATTTGCAATCTAGCTAAATTATTCGCAGCAGCGTCAGCAGCACGATTTTGATATTTACTCGCAATTTGATAGTGGTAACAAGCACCATCTAAATTCTCTAACTTTTCATAAGCTGCTCCTAAATTATAATGAGCCGCTCCATAGTTTGGGTTAAATTCAACTGCTAATTCTAAATAGGATGCTGCAATTGTAAAGTCGTTATTCAGGTAATTTTTATGCCCGATTTCATTTAAAGCTTTGGCAATTTGTTTCCTTTCTTGTTCATGAAACTTGATGCGATTTAGTATCTGTTGCAAATCCTCTGATATGGGCTGATTGAACGATAGCAAATGCAGAATATATTCGGTAATATTTGATTCATTTTCATCCGTCATTATTGTTAATTCTTTTGTCGAGCCAGTTTTAGTTTCACTCAGTAATTCCGGTTTGTATTTGGCAAATAATGTAACCAACTCTGACCGTTTATAGCGACGGCTATCAGAAGGCTCATTATTTAGTCCAAATTCCAAACATATTCTTTCAACATATTTTCTCACTGACGATTCTCCAATCTTCATAGATTGAGCTATATCCGCATCTGTTTCGCCCGCTAATATCTTCCTTAATACGTTTTTGCGTCGTTCTGTGAGATTGTCAAATACGCGCTCAAACTCTTGTTCGTTCATTCTTGGTTTAAATTGCATCAGTTTCATATTTACTTCTGTGACTATTTTATTTCAGGGTTAGGTTGTTGATTTTGAGTCATAATTATGACTCATATAAGCATGGGCTGTACGTAAGTACCAGAAAAATATAAATTTCTGGTTTGGGGTTGACACTTACAAGAAAATATGTCAGATTTATGATTATATTGTATATCACAAAATAAATAAAATTAATTTTTGTGACATAGATAAGGGGGAAAAATGTTTCTATCACGAAAGTCAGTCAGATTCAAGATTCAGTAGAAGTTTTACTAGTATCGCAGATCAACTGACTTTTGCATAGTCTCTAGGTCAAGATAATTTCGTTTTTTAGGTTGAAAATCAAGGTTGCCTACATCATGAATAAACACAAGTGCTTTTTAGGGTTAGCTATATTAGCTACTTTAGTCACGACTCCTGCTCAAGCGGAGTCAGTTTCTAGGAAAGCGGCCGACTTAATGGCTCAAAATTCTAACCCGACTGATTCAGTAGATCAAAACACTAATAATACTCAACCAGTCAATACCCTAGCATCCGTATATGAGGGTAGTGATACCGATTCTAAGCT
>LJOT01001027.1 GCA_001672075.1 Anabaena sp. CRKS33 | reverse complement strand
AGCACCACGAACGGCGGCAGGTCCGTCCGCCGCCCCATCAGGTGCGACGCCACCGCGCCCGCATGCGGCGTCTGGATGCCACCCGTGAAGCGCCGCCCCGTCTGCATGATCTGCCAGCCCGCGTCATGCACCGCCGCGCCGTCATGATGGCATGACCGTACCAGCGAGAACTGGTCCGCGATGCGCGCGTGGCCCGGCAACAACTCGGAAATCTCAAAGGCGTCGGACTTCGTCCGGATGGGCTTGAAAGGGCCGCGCACC
>LJOT01001026.1 GCA_001672075.1 Anabaena sp. CRKS33 | reverse complement strand
AGAACTATCTTAAAAAGTGCGGAGTACAGAGTTAGAGAATGGGGAGTATGAAGAAGAGGATGAAGAAGATAACCCCGCACCCCGCACCCCGCACCCCGCTCATTTTGAATCATTGACATCATCAGAAAATCCCCATCTTCATCCTGTACATCCTTTCATCCTGGATATCCTGATTCTGACATTACCCCACAAAGCAACAATTAACGCAAAAAACCGTGAAAAATTTGCTTTTTAGGTATTGACAAAGAATTTTAAATATGTTAAGATCATCTTGATAAGGAAGAACTATCTTAAAAAGTGCGGAGTACAGAGTTAGAGAATGGGGAGTATGAAGAAGAGGATGAAGA
>LJOT01001025.1 GCA_001672075.1 Anabaena sp. CRKS33 | reverse complement strand
CCACGACCCTCGCCATAGCCTTCACCGTTGCCGGACCCACTTCCCCTGCCAGAACCCTCACCGTATCCCTCCCCATGTCCAGAACCGGACCCGGAACCTGCTCCACCACCTTGTTTACCACCTGATCCTGATCCTGATCCTGCTCGAGACCCAGCATAGGAACCCGCTTCAGAGCCCGCGTCAGACCCGCCATTAGAGCTTGAACTGGACCTGGATGAGGATGAAGAGGACGAACTTGACCCGGAACGTGATCCCGAACCAGAACCCGAACCAGACCCAGCTCCAGACCCTGAGCCACTACCTCCTAAACCCACGCCCACTCCTTCTCCAAGCCCAACTCCCACACC
>LJOT01001024.1 GCA_001672075.1 Anabaena sp. CRKS33 | reverse complement strand
GCAAAATATTCATGACGAATATCGCTAGTTTGTTCTAATTCCAGATATTCTTCAACAGTGAAAAAGTAAAGAGGGGACTGCATAATTTTTTCTGGCTTGATACTTCTCAAATTATGATCAAATCTTTTACCAATTTAACAATATAACTGATTTTAGGATTTCGGGTTCTCAAACTCTTCCTCTTCGCGCCTCTGGGTGAAACCTTGATAAAAATTATGTTATTTGTTATAATATAGCCCTAAAATCCCTTAATCCTGGATATCCTGATTCTGACAGTGGATACTCAACATCATAGCATAGCGATCGCTACATTATAGCCACATTATAGTTACATGATAGCTACATTGA
>LJOT01000253.1 GCA_001672075.1 Anabaena sp. CRKS33 | reverse complement strand
TATTTATTGGTGGCTACTTGATTTTTAAAAACTATAGCTTTTAATTAGTCGTAAATGTAGTTTTTGTATACTACTTTTTGAAGTGCGGAATGTGGGATAAAAGATCTACTTATGCGAACTGGTCTTGGATTGTACCACCGCTATCAGGCTCTGCAACTCCAGTTTTTCATCGCACTTATAAAAATATTGAGCTAAAACCTAATTTTTTTTATCAGCATGATCCTTGGCGACAGTTTGATACTCATCAAAAATCTGGTTGTCCTTTTTCCACCAAAGCATAAAAATCATAGGACTTAGGCAAGTGTCAGAAAAAAATATATGTATTATCCCAGTTGCGTAAGTCCTGAATCAGTTGAAGTTGTTGGTTTTTTTTCAATAAAAAAACCCACCATAGAAATACTATAGTGGGTGAAATCAACAAATGCAGTTATGGTTAATCTTCAAATACAGCAATTATGCAAGCCATTCCAGAACAGCTTCATCTTTGGTATTAGTATTACGAGAAGGTGTTTCCCGCTCAAACTTCATGTGAATAGAACGAGATTGCTCACCATCAGCCGCAATAGCTAGAATTGGGTAGTCAATTAAACCATCTTGGAAAGACATTTGGAAGCGGAATGTACCATCGGAATTGAGTTTAATGGGACGACCACCAATAGTGACATTTGCATCAGGTTCCGTTGCACCGTAAACAATCAATTCAGCATCAGCAACTAACCAGAATTTGCGCGGACGCGCGGGAACAGCACCAGCGGAGAAACCGGACATCCCCACACCGGACATATTTAAACCAGATACGTTAGGAACAGCCCACATACCCACACCAGATGGGAAAACGTAGGAACTGAGAGCTTGTTCGGGAGCAGCAGAACCGGGGACGTGCTGCATAGAACCGAATAGAGAACCCGCAACCCGTTGAGATTCAGCAGATTCTGCTAGACCAAAGATTTGTTCGTAAATCGGGTTTCCTTCACCACCAGCAGCAGTAGCAGTTGGTAATTTCTTAGATGGGGGAACTAGTTCATAGAAGGTCTTAGCGCGTAAGTCTTCTTCAAAGTCTACAGTGATAAAGACATCTTCAATCCAATCAGAAGGATAGACGGGAGGAATATGTACTCTAGCAGAACGGGCTAATACTAACCAGCCACCATCAGCGGTGCGATAACCTACATCTATCACATAATCACGATCGCTCACAGGAATCGGCAAGTACCATTCTCTCGCTAGTTCATCCGCAGGGTATTCTTGCAAGCTGTGGGGACTTTGGTAATCTAGATCAACATCAGTGACATCATAAATCCGCAGCGCTAGGGTCTGTCCACCTTGACGACGGAGTTCTTCTTTATGGTCGTTAGGAATATCCCAGTAAGTGTAAGCCCATTGAGGATCGCGGGGTAGTAGAACTATCCGGCTTTCACCATAACCTGCGGGTAAATCCCCTAGTGCTTCATCAACATCAGCAAGAGAACCACCAGTACGATCTTCTTGGCCTAATTCAAATTTTGTTGCTTCCACGGTTTCTTGTGCCTCCTGAGTACGAGATGAACTGGGTGAGAATTTGCTACGCTGAACATCTTGAATTGATGTTAATAACTGCGATTTACGCATTCTGCTATAGCGAGATATGGAATATTCACTGGCGACTTTCCGTAATTGCCGTAGTGTCATCTCTTCTAGCGGTGGGCGTTCTTTTGCCATTAAGGCCTCCAGTAGTTTGAAAGGTAAGTTTTTCCGGGTTAAAAAGAGTTTGATAAAATATTATCTACCCAGATTTTTTTATTACTGACTCCTGGACAAAACCCCAGTTTTAAATTTATTTACTGTCTGTTTTTTTTATTGAGATCCCAACTCTTCTAAATTCCTAGCTTGAGGATTGCAAAGAGTTGTTAAGTAAATATTAACCAGTAAAACTATCCAGGAATCAAGGGGTCTAAACATGGATTTTACCCTATTTCACGTAGTTATCAGCCCTTTGGGGATCATTTTGTCATGAAACCTTAATATATTGCCCTTGACAAGGGAATTATTATCAAGATTTCATAACATTTTAGGCAAAGAAGAATATTGATAACAGGGAACAGGGGACAGGGAACAGGGAACAGGGAACAGGGGACAGGGGACAGGTGACAGGTGACAGGTGACAGGTGACAGGGAATAGGTGACAGGGGACAGGTGACAGGTGACAGGTGACAGGGAATAAAGAACAGGTGACAGGGGACAGGGGACAGGTGACAGGGAATAAAGAACAGGTGACAGGGAATAGGGAACAGGTGACAGGGAATAGGGAACAGGTGACAGGTGACAGGTGACAGGGAATAGGGAAAAACTGAGATACACAACTCACCCAACTAACTAATTACAAAAACGTCTGAATTACTGACATTCGCTGAATTAGCCATTTACCTTCTTTGCGAACCAACTCATAGCGAACACGCAAGTTTTCATGAGAAGACTTTTTTTCTCGGCTATTTTCATAGAACTGGGTAACTTCTTGTACCGTAGCTTCTACAGATAGATAATTTTTATCTATGCCTTTTTTAGAGACAGATTCCACTTTTACATCATGTTTATATTGCCGATAGCGTTTATCTTCTTGTTCTTGCTGGGCTAATGAACGCCATTGCAATAAAATCTGACCTGTTAAAATTTCATTTAAACCATCAATGTCATGATTTTCCCCTAATGCTGCGGCTTTGGCAGATAACCAGGTTTCAATTACTTCCTTAGCTGTCTTATTTGTTAGTTCTTCGTCCCTTGGTTCAGGTTGGCTGTTGGGGTCAGGAATGGTTATCGGTGGTTTATTTAATTCTATTGCTAACTGTTCTCCCTGTAATGATGGGCTGGAAAAGAAGATATTTTTGACCAATTCCACAGTTGTGGATACTAACAACGAAAAAACTACTACTCCTCCTAATGAGAAGGACACCATCCAAACTAAGCGTGTTTTCGGATCTAGGCTACTGAGGAAATTAGTTTGAGACTGTAAAAAACGTTGTGAAATGTTATTGGCACTGGGTTTGCGTCGTCTGCGCCTTGAGCGCTGGTGGTTTGTAGCTGGTTGAGAAGTGTGATTACCTGGATGTGGTTTGCTGCTGGAGGTAGCCGCTGTTGGTGTTAAGGGTATTTGTGATCCTGGGTTAGGTACACTTCCATGGGTTGCAGTATGATTCCATCTCCCCATGGAAATCTGGCTAGGTTCATGGTGGGGTCGGTGGTGTGTTTCCGATAATTCAGGGTTGGATGGTTGGTGATGATATTGGTGTGTTTCTCCGGTTTCACGAGCATGGTGACGGAAATGATTAGTATCTGGCTGGGGAAAGGATTGAGGATGGATCACTGGCCGTTCAGTTGTTTGGACATCTGTAGGCAATGATTCTAAATAAGCCTGTACTTGTCTATCTGCAAAATAATCTTTTAAAGCGGCTTTTTGTTTTCCTAAATCACGAAAATGGGGAAATACTTCCTGTTGTAACCATTTTTCAGTGTATAAACACAGTCCTGGTAACAGGTCGGGTGAGTCTTGGGATTTTTCTCGAATAAACGCTAAGGCTTCATATTCTTGACTTAGTTCTAAAACACGGGTGGCTTCTTCGGTTTGTCCCATCAGCAAAGCACAAAGAGACTGTTCTAAATGCACATCTTGGCGTTTTGCTAATTGCATTAGCATTTGCTTTGCTTGGCGAATTAAAGCTGGTTGTCGTTGGGCAAAACCTCTGGCGATTAAGGAGTATACTGCTAAATATGTGGCCACGGCTGAAGGACGTTTACTTTCTAATTCAAAGAGTTTATGTTGTTCTGATACTGTTAAAAAATGCCGAATTTGCTGGATAAATCGCAAAAAATCATCTATATTCAAACCTGATTGATCATTGCCACTGCCATCAATGCCGCCACGATCTTCTAAAATACTTTGTAATAATTCTAGTCCTTGTTGGCGTTTAGCGACCTGTTCTTTTGGCAGTGCTAATAGTTCTAAAATCCGATAGGGACGGAGTTTGTAAAGATCAGCCGTCATTTCGGCACGAACTGTGGGAAATAATCCTTCCCTGGCCAATAATTCTTCACCTGTTTCTAAAGATATGGCGGCATTTTCATAGTTACCTTGTTGCCATTCTTCTCGTCCTAGCTCTAAACAAGCTAAAGACACAGTGAGGATAATATCTGGTAAGTCTGGGTTTTCAGGAATTTCGGTTTGAGTGAGACGATTACCTGTTTTGACGCTAATTTTACCAGGTTTATTGACTAAATGCGGACGACCAAGTTTTAATACCAACTCATATTCTCCTAGTTCTTGGAGAATTAACAAAGAGCCAACAAATCGGTCTGGGCTGATTTCGATGCTGAGAGTTGAAGGATCAAGATGTTGGGAGTTACTCTCTGTGGGAGGTATGGGCAATGGCGCTTGATCAGCAGTTGTGTTATCAGTATAGATATGAGATAGATAAAGCTCATCGTAGGACTTGCGCTTTTTAGCATCTAATAAAACCATATAAGCTTCTGAAATTAAGTCTTTGCGAGAAGATATAGCCGTAGTTGAATACTCCCGTCGCGGTAGTTGGACAATGCGATCGCTGTATGCCTGGCGCAATTGTTCCTCAGTTGCCGCTAACGGTAATCCCAAAATTCTGTAGTAATCGAGCGGAATTCGCACAGCTTACGTCCCCTGCACTGTGTTCTCGTAGCATCTCGTAAAAATTAACATAATTCGCCTGGACCATACTAGGCTGCCAAAACCGTCTCATAATCATAGCCTTATTAATACCGTGTTGATCTAGCACTATAGGTGTAGATAGTAACAGATATCTTATTTTTTGCCCGATAATTTCATTTATATCTTAAATCCGAAATTTTTGACTCATAGTGATATTTTATTGTATTGGCCTAACCCACTATACCCTAATTTTTAGACAATCCATTCGGAGGCACGTTCACCCAAATCAAGAGGAATGCTAACTGCTTTACCGAGACGGGGACGCTCTTTAGTATCGGTAATAAAAGTTTCTACTTGTTGTGTTCCTCCTAAAGCATGGAGATAATTAGCAATGCTGTCAAGATGATCTTGGTAATCGCTTTCACTCAAGGGGAAAGAAGCTTGGCCTTGGTACTTCCACATGATTTGCAAGAAGATTTTACCCTGGGTGCGGCGAAACTGCACATCATAGGGTTGTCCCCATTTATTAATTAACAGTTGGCGTAATTCTTTTCCAGTCATAGTAATTTTGGATTTTGGATTTTGGATTTTGGATTTTGGATTTTGGATTTTGGATTTTGGATCTTGGATTTTGGATTTTGGATCTTGGATTTTGGATTTTGGATCTTGGATTGCGGAGTATGAAAAAATCATCTTCCCCTGTTCCCTATTCCCTGTTCCCTGTTCCCTGATCTTAGTAATTTTGGATCTTGGATCTTGGATTTTGGATTGCGGAGTATGAAAAAATCATCTTCCCCTGTTCCCTATTCCCTGTTCCCTGTTCCCTGATCTTAGTAATTTTGGATCTTGGATT
>LJOT01001023.1 GCA_001672075.1 Anabaena sp. CRKS33 | reverse complement strand
TTGGAATCGCCAAAATGGTTTAGGAAAAGCTTTTGATTCTTCCACAGGTTTTAAATTACCTAATGGTGCTACCCGTTCTCCTGATGTGTCTTGGATCAAGATAGAAAGATGGAATGCACTTACACCAGAACAAAGAAAAAGGTTTTTGCCTTTATGTCCTGATTTTGTGATTGAATTAGTTTCTGAAAGCGATGATTTAGCGGATACTCAAGCCAAAATGCGGGAATATATCGCCAATGGTTTACGGTTAGGTTGGTTAATTAATCCTAAAAATAAACAAGTAGAAATTTATCGCCAAAATCAAGAAATAGAAGTTTTAGAATCTCCTACAAGTTTATCTGGAGAAGAT
>LJOT01000025.1 GCA_001672075.1 Anabaena sp. CRKS33 | reverse complement strand
TAACCTGTAACCTGTAACCTGTAACCTGTAACCTGTAACCTGTAACCTGTAACCTGTAACCTGTAACCTGTAACCTGTAACCTGTAACCTATTCCCTGTTCCCTGTTCCCTGTTCCCTGTTCCCTGTTCCCTGTAACCTGTAACCTGTAACCTATTCCCTGTTCCCTGTTCCCTGTTCCCTGTTCCCTGTTCCCTTGTCATAACGACAATTGTTAACGCCAACCTACTTAAGGTACTGTCACCAAATCTAATTGGTACTTTTGAGAATCGCTGTCAATGCGTATAAATTCATTTTCCGGGTTATAGGTTTCAAATTTGCTCAGATTATCCTCTTTGTTGATAGCATTTTCTAAATAAGCTGAGGCTAATGTTGAAGTTACATAAATATTTCCATGTTGTTTGAACGCTTGTATTAGTTCAGATTCCTCTGGATAATCTTTGACTAAATGTTCTGCTAAAAATCCTGTTAAAATTATTCCTCTCAAGCCCGTTTCGTTGTATCCTGCCTTGGCGATCATCAATGATATATTATCAGAATTGAGATCAGGTAAATTATCGTAATCTTCAAAAAACGGGCAAAAAACTTTCATCAGATTTTTGACAGGATTTTTAACTTTTCCGTAATTTGGATCTTGCTGTTTTCTACGTTTTGATTCACCCATGATATCTATCTCCTAATTAGGGTTTGCTGAATAAGTTGTCTGTGAAGGGGGGGAATAGGGAACAGGGAACAGGGAACAGGGAACAGGGAACAGGGAATAGGTTACAGGTTACAGGGAATAGGGAACAGGGAACAGATAAGAAACAAAAGTTACGGAGTTTAAAGCTCAGTTAAAAAAAGATGTTTTTAAAAGATGGGTAGCACGAAAAAAAACAGTGTCATTATTTCAATCTGATGTTTTTAAACTTAAACATGAGTTTTTTCTGTTCCCTGTTCTCTCTGAAATCCTATTAATTTGCAAGTCCTGATTTTGACAATTTACCCATTAAACATTTTTTTTGCCCCTAAAGCGGAAGAATAATTTCTCACCTTCAATCCAGAGAAACATTAAAGCACTAAATCCAATACAAATTCCCAATTCTGAAAGACTGAGTGCATGAGTACCAAAGAAACTTCGCAGGGGGGGAACATAAATTAACATCAATTGCAAAATTGTCGTCACAATGACTGCCCCCAATACAAAGATATTAGAAAAAGGATTCATTTCAATGGTAAGTCTATTATTAGAACGAATGGCGATCGCATGACCCATTTGTGCTAGACATAATGAAGTAAATACCATTGTTTTCCAAGTATCTTCATGTCCCTGATATCCAGGTGCGTGAGAATGTTGATAAGCCCACTGCATGAGAATAATGGTAATAATGGCGAAAACAATCCCAATGCGAATCATGTAAGCACCCAAACCCCTCGCAAAAATACTTTCACGGGGACTAAAGGGGGGACGCTGCATCACATCAAGTTCAGGGGGTTCTACAGCCAATGCTAAAGCTGGTAAACCATCTGTAACCAAATTCATCCAGAGAATTTGCAAAGGACTCAAGGGAACACCACCCAAACCTAACAAGGGTGCGGCCGCAATGGTGAGAACTTCACCAATATTACTACCAAGAATATACTTAATAAACCTGCGAATATTAGTATAAACAACTCTACCTTCCTTAGTGGCAGCGACTATGGTGGCAAAATTGTCATCTAGCAGGATCATGTCGCTGGCTTCCTTGCTCACATCTGTACCTGTGATGCCCATGGCAATGCCGATATCGGCTTGTTTGAGGGCGGGAGCATCATTCACGCCATCGCCCGTCATAGCCACAAATCGCCCGCGACGTTGCAATGCTTGGACAATTCTTAATTTGTGTTCTGGGGAGACCCTGGCGTAAATACTCACTAGGTCTACCTGTGCTTCTAATTCCTGGTCACTTAGTAGTTGTAATTCCTTACCAGTAAGAACTCTATCACCTTTTTGGGCGATTCCTAAATCAATAGCGATCGCCTGGGCGGTTAATTGATGGTCGCCAGTGATCATTACCGGACGAATACCAGCGTGGCGACATTCTTGGACAGCAGCCCGCACTTCTGGCCGGGGCGCGTCTAACATTCCCACCAGTCCCAACCACACTAAATCTACCTCAGAAATGTCCTCTGAACCATCGGCAGGAACTTCCGTCAGGGGTTTATAAGCAAAACCTAAGACCCGCAAACCTTGACTGGCCATTTGGTCATTAGCTGCTAGAATTTGGCTGCGTTGTTCGGCGTTAATAGGAACAGCCTTATCACCTAAATGGATTTTTGTACACCTTTCCAGAGTTAATTCTGGTGAACCCTTGGTGAACATGAGATATTTTTCCGATTCGACAAAACCAGTAATAGCAGGGTCAATAGCTCTTAAAGAAGATTCCCCAGTAGCTACAGCTTCTATTTGACAAATCACACTCATGCGTTTTCGTTCGGAGGAAAAGGGAAATTCTGCCACACGAGGTAATTTACTATACCATTGGTCTTGTTCAATTCCTGCTTTTCCTGCCAAAGTAACTAAAGCCCCTTCCGTGGGGTCGCCTAAAATCGCCCATTGTCCTTGTTGTTGTTGCAAAACAGCATCATTACAAACAGCACAGGGAACAAGCAGAGCGGAAATTTCTGGAAATTCATCTAAACTGGCTTTTTTATCATGTAAGTAAAAATCACCAATAGGAGTATAACCGTCTCCAGTGACACGAAAGGTGGAATTATTGGTATAAACTGACTGGACTACCATTTTATTTTGAGTCAGAGTTCCGGTTTTGTCAGAACAAATGGTAGTTACAGAACCAAGGGTTTCTACTGCTGGGAGTTTGCGAATTAAAGCATTATGTTTGACCATACGCTGAGTTCCCAAAGCCAGGGTAACGGTAATTACAGCTGGTAAACCTTCGGGAACTACCGCCACAGCCATACTTAAAGAAACTTCCACTAATTCTTGTAAATTTTTCCAGCCTCTTCCTTGAGTTAGATCATGGATAAGTCCACCACCAACTACTATGGCTACAAGAATTAAAGAACCGCTGACCAGGACATTACCCAATTGGGTCATGCGTTGCTGTAGGGGTGTAGGTTCACCGTCCACAGATTGTAACATGGTAGCGATTTTACCTAATTCCGTGGTCATTCCCGTGTTTGTAACCAACACCTTAGCGCGGCCTTGGACAACTTCCGTACCTTGAAAAACTGAATTGAGGCGATCGCCTAAAGGTGCATCTTCTGGTAATGTGATTATAGCTTGCTTATTAACAGCCTCAGCTTCACCAGTTAAAGCAGATTCACGCACTTGTAAGTTAGATTGTTCTATTAAGCGGCCATCAGCAGCTATTTGGACTCCAGCTTCTAGTAGCATGATATCCCCTGGGACTAGATCCTTGGCTGCTATATCCCCCAGTTTACCGTCACGCAGGATTCGCACCGAGGGAGAAGATAGTTTTTTCAAGGCTGCTAGAGCTTTTTCGGCTCGGCTTTCTTGGACATAGCCCAAAATACCGTTCAGGATCACGATGGCCATAATGGCAATTGTATCCTTAAATGGCACTTCGCCGGCTTTTAATGCCCCCCTAGACAAAGCCATCAAATCCAAAAAACCAGAAATGAAGGCAACTGCAATCAACATCAATAACATGATATTGGTAAACTGATCTAGGAGAATTTGCCAAGGGCTACGACCTCCATTTTCTTCTAGTTCATTCGTTCCATATTTTTGACGACGCTGTTCAACTTCTTGGGACGTTAAGCCGTTGTTTGCGTCACTATCTAGCATTTCTAGGGCTTTATCAACTGCCAAACCATGCCAGTGTTTGGTAGCTTCAGGTAAAGAATGAGCAGACATTGTGTAAGTTACAGGAAATGGTTGCAAAATTCGATCATAATTTAGTGATGTCAGAAAATGTGGAATTGGGTAATGGGTAATTGGGTAATTGGGTAATTGGGTAATTGGGTAATTGGGTAATTGGGAAAGATTCTTTCCTATTCCCTGTTCCCCAGGACTTACGCACAGGTCAGGAAATAATGAACTACCTATCGAAGCAAGCGAAAGCTGCAGCAAAGCGTCCCCAAGAGGAGCGAAGATCACGAATAAGAGGGGCTTTGGGAGATATTTTGCGTGAGTCCTATTCCCTAAATAACAACTGACGTTAAAAAGTAATAATTTATGACTACTATGCTCAATAACACAAGTTTCCCAATACCCAGTTTGACAGTGAACCAAAATTTTGAACAGCAAAGAATTATCAGGCCAATTACTGCTGCTACCCTGCACGGGATTGCTTGTACCGAAAACAGACTCATTGCTATTGATACAATTAAAGGTCATTTATTAGAAATTGACCCCCTCAGCGATAACAGCAAAATTATCAATCCTCACCAAGTCCGTGAATTTAAGGAAGTTACCGGGTTAGCTATGTCGCAAGGTTATCTTTGGGTAACTCGTGGTCATAGTGTCTACTCTTGCAAATTAGCCTCTTTAGGTTTAGAACATTTTGTGACTTTACCCTATCCTGCTGACGGGGTTGCTGTTTGGGAATCTACCGTTTATGTCAGTTGTCAAAGACTTGGTTATATTTTAATTTTTGACCGTGATACCCGCAGGGAAATCACTAGATTTTATGCTCCTGGTGTCGGTATAGAAAATTTAGCTGTTACCAAAGAAACTTTGTGGATATGCGATCGCACGGAACAAACTGTTTACTCTATGGATCGGGCAACGGGAGAAATACGTTTCAGCGTCCTTACTCCTTTTGATTCCCCAACGGGTATCGCTGTTTATGGACAGGAGGACACAGGTAAAGATCGTCTTTATGTGGCATACTCCAGTGAAGAACCTTATATCCGTGATAATCCTAATGCTGACCCCTGTTATGAGTTAACATACCGCGATCGCACATTCATTCATGCTCTACAATATCATTACCAGGAGGATAAACGCTACGCCCTTTCTAATGGTTATCTCATAGAAATGTCCTATCTTGAGGAAATTTCCCCCCTTGATGAGGTTTATTTAAGCGATATAGAATGGCGTATTGCCCTACCTTCAGAAACGGAACGACAAACAGTTAAACAAGTTGAAGCGATTGGCTTACCCTTCACAGAAGAAATCATTGACGGACAAAGGGTAGCCGTTTTTAAATTTGACACCCTCACTCCCGGAGAACGCCATATATTTGGTTGGAAAGCACTTGTGGAGGTACGCGGTATGAAATATCGTATTACTCCCAGAGACGTGGAAAAGTTACCAGAACTGTCACCAGAATTAAAAACTCGCTATCTGGTAGATGATGATGATTTAGCAATGGATACGGATATTGTTATCCGTGCGGCCAAGACAGCTATCGGTTCAGAAACTAACTTGTTACGGAAAATGTACAGTATTCGCAACTACGTCTATGATCAATTATCCTATGGTATTAAACCCCATATTGATTCGCCAGATGTGGTTTTAGAGCGTGGTGTTGGTTCCTGTGGAGAATATGTGGGTGTATTACTGGCACTTTGTCGCTTGAATGGTATTCCTTGTCGCACCGTTGGTAGATATAAATGTCCAGTCTATGCTGAACATCAAGGAGTTCCCCTCCAACCCGATTTTAATCATGTTTGGTTAGAATTTTATATTCCTGGTATGGGTTGGTTGCCCATGGAATCTAATCCTGATGATCTGGAAGAAGGTGGACCCTATCCTACACGCTTTTTCATGGGTTTATGCTGGTATCATATCGAAATTGGTAAAGGTATATCCTTTGAAACTTTAAGCCAGAATGGAGTCCGCTTGACTAAAGAAGATATTTCACTGGGTGATTTAGCTATTAACCATATTCGGTTTACAATCCTCAATGAATTACCTCCTTTTTAAGGTTATTTCAGGTAAGCTGTACTGCATTTAATTTGTATAATTATAGCGGGCAGGATGTCCACACCACAAGATTTGGCCATATTAGGATTGTACAATTTAGCTGCGTAACGGTTGACATTAGGACTGTTAAGTGAGAGAAATTACTTTGGGGATACTTGCAGCTTAGTGGCTGTTCCACAGCTTGGCGGCATATTTCCTGATAGTAAATAGTAATAATGATGCACGGGAGAGAGTGGTAATATGAGCAACCCTAGCAATTCCGGTAAGATAAAATTTGGTACTGATGGATGGCGCGGAATTATTGCTGATGATTTTACTTTTCCAAATGTGCGAAAAGTAACCAGGGCGATCGCTAGTTATCTAGAAACTGCCTATACTAAAGACCGACCTGTTTTAATCGCCTATGATACAAGATTTTTAGCTGATGAGTTCGCCCAAACATCTGCCGCAGTTTTAGCAGATTTGGGTTGGAATGTACAAATTACTGACCGGGATTGTCCCACCCCAGTAATTGCCTACAATGCCCGTATTCTCAATTCCGCAGGGGCTTTGATGTTTACTGCTAGTCATAATCCTGCACCTTATTGTGGGATTAAATATATACCCGATTATGCAGGTCCTGCAACTCCAGAAATTACTGATACTATTGTCGCCAATATAGAAACGGCATCCGATGAATTACCTGGAAGTAACCCATCTGGTACAATTTCTATTTTTGATCCAAAGCCCGATTATTTGCATTTTATCTACACCTTGTTGGATGTGGAAAAAATTAAAAGCGCAAATTTAAAGGTAAAATATGATGCCCTTTATTCTACCTCCCGTGGTTATTTGGATGAAGTCCTGCAACACTGTGGTTGTCAATTAGAGAGTTTCCACACCTGGCGAGATGTGCTTTTTGGGGGTGGTATGCCAGAACCCAAAGGGGAACAGTTAGTTGAGTTGGTGGCTGCTGTGAAGGCTGATCATGCGGATTTGGGTTTGGCTACCGATGGTGATAGCGATCGCTTTGGTATTGTTGATGAACAAGGTAATGTCCTCACTCCCAATACAGTGTTGTTACTCCTAGCACGACATTTGATTAAAAACAAGGGTAAAAGCGGTGCGATCGTTCGCACTGTGGCAACTACGCACTTATTAGATAATTTTGCGGCTAAGTATGGGCTGGAAATTTATGAAACTGCGGTGGGTTTTAAATACATTGGTGAGAAAATGCGGGAAACCGCCGTTTTGATTGGTGGAGAAGAATCCGGTGGTTTAAGTATCATTGGCCATATTCCTGAAAAAGATGGGGTTTTAGCAGATATGCTAGTGGCTGAAGCGATCGCTTATGAAGGTAAGCCTTTAAGTCAGTTGGTACAGGAAGCTATAGCCGAAGCGGATGGTCCTTTGTATAACAATCGCTTGGATTTACACCTCACAGAAGCTCATAAAATCGCTGTGATTAATAGTTACACCCAAAATCCTCCCTCAGAAGTGGCAGGAATTAAGGTCAAAGAGGTGGGCAGGAAAGATGGTATTAAACTGTATTTAGAAGAGGGTAGCTGGGTGTTGCTGCGTCCTTCTGGTACAGAACCTTTGGTGAGGGTGTACATGGAAACTAACTCACCAGAAAAACTTAGTCAGATTGCTAAATTCATGGAAGATGAAATCGCTAAGTTAGCTTAGTTTTGTTTTTAATCTGACAATGTAGAGACGTTCCATGGAACGTCTCTACAACATTTTTGGGAAAGAAAGAACGTCTCTACAACATTTTTGGGAAAGAAAGTCTCTACATTTGTAAGAAATTTATATTTTTTAAGTTATGATTTTAAAAATATTGGCGAATTTTTTGATATTACTAATTATAGCTGTTTGGGTAGTAGCGATCGCTCTCATTTCTGTCCAAAATGCTACTCCTGTATCTTTAAAGTTTTTGGTTTTTCAATCAATACAAATTCCCTTTGGGTTAATGTTAGCTTTTAGTGTGGCGATCGGTTTGTTAGCTACAGCCGTTTTACAGCCTCTTTGGGCTTTGGGAGAGTCCCAATCTGAAATAGATGAAGATGCAGAGTTTTTTGTTGATGATGAGGATTTTTAAACGTTTCTCAGTAAATAAGTAGGGCTTGCTGAATAAGTTGTCTGTGAGGGCAGGGAACAGGGAACACAGGAACAGGGAACAGGGAACAGGGAACAGGGAACAGGGAACAGGGAACAGGGAACAGGTTACAGGGAACAGGGAACAGGGAACAGGTTACAGGGAACAGGGAACAGGGAACACAGGAAGAAAGACAGAATTGATACCTACTGATTCTTGTATGGCTACGCCACCCAAGCTATCAAAAATCAAATAGGAGTCCGATAGAACCATTTATTAACAATCAGCAAGCCCTATCTATTCTTTAGTGCTAAGATATTGGTAAAGTAAACAACTAACTAAGTAGGTGAACGGAAAAAAACCGACATAAGTAACAAAAAGTAAAGTTGCCGAAAACCTCTTCCCTGTTCCCTGTTCCCTGTTCCCTTGTCATAACGACAATTTTTAACGCCAACCTACTTAATTTAAAGTTATGGTTACTCAACCTCTAACCCCCCTAAGTACATCAGAGGTCATCTACCCAGACAGTGATGGACAACCAATGGCTAATAATACAGAACAGTTTCGTTGGATATTAGTTATTCAACAAAATTTAGATTGGTTATTTGCAGATAACCCTGATGTTTTTGTGGCTGGTGATTTATTTTGGTATCCCATTGAAGGGAAAAATTATATAGTCAATGCACCAGATGTTATGGTTGTATTTGGACGACCAAAAGGTAAACGCGGTTCTTATTTACAATGGCAAGAAAATCATATTGCCCCCCAGGTGGTTTTTGAAATTCTTTCTCCTAGTAATTCCCAAACCGAAATGGAGAGGAAATTGATATTTTATGAAAGACATGGAGTAGAAGAATATTATATTTACAATCCTCAAAACAATCAGTTGAGAGGATGGTTAAAAACGGAAGATGGTTTAGATGTCATTTCGGAAATAGAAAATTGGGTTAGTCCCAGGTTAGGAATTAAGTTTGATTTATCAGGGGAAGAATTACAAATTTATCGTCCCGATGGTAATAAATTTTCTTCATATCTGGAAATTTGCCAACTTCTAGAACAAGCAGAAACAGCCTTAGCCACAGAAAGGAGAAAAACCCAACTTTTAGCTGAAAAGTTAAAGGCTTTAGGTGTGAATCCTGATGAACTAGAGTAATACTAAAAAACAAAAATAGTCGGTTTTAACCGACTTTTGCTTTTAGACTCTTAATTTATTCCCTGGATATCAGAAATGTTTAATTTTGTTACGCTATCTTGTGCTATTTATACAAGATTATTGTATACTAAAAGCATAACTATTGAGTAAATCAGGCTACATTAAAAATGCAAGCATCAGAAACTAAGCTCAGAGAGATTATTCAAGGTGATAAACAATATATTGTACCTTTATTTCAACGTCCGTACAGTTGGAAAAAATCTCAGTGGGAAGCATTATGGAATGATATTTTAGAATTATGTAATACGGAAAATCCTCGTCCTCATTTTCTGGGTTCTATTGTGACTATACCAGTTTCTGGATTGCCAGAAGGAGTCAGCAAATATTTATTAATTGATGGACAACAAAGATTAACTACTATTTTTATTCTGTTTTCGGCTTTGCGAGATCAAGTTAAAGATACTAATAAGCAATTAGCAGAAGAATTACATAATAAATTTCTTATTAATCAATATCAGCAAGATCCTGAAATTTATAAATTACAACCTACTCAAGTAGACAGAGAATCATTTTATAGTTTGATCAATTCATTAGATAATTCAGTACATAATATTGATAAAAATGCCCCAATTATTAAACAATGCTATTCGTTTTTTGATAAGAAGATTAGACAAAGTAATCTGGAATTTGGGAGAATAAAGCAAGTAATTTCTAGTTATTTATCTATTGTGAGCGTTGTTTTAAGCACAGAAGATAATCCTTATTTAGTCTTTGAAAGTCTCAATGCTAAGGGTGAACCTTTAACACAAGCTGATTTAATTCGTAATTATTTCTTCCTGAAAATTAATACAGATAATCAAGACAATGCTTATAAAAAATATTGGCTACCAATGCAAGAAACTCTAAATGATAATTTAACAGAGTTTATCAGGCATTACTTAACAAAAGATGGTGTGGAAATTAAGAAAGATCAAGTTTATTTTGAAATTAAGGAAAGAATGAGTAAAAGTGAAGCTCTTTCTTATTTACAAAATTTATATAAATTTTCAGAATATTATGCAAAACTTTTAGATCCAGTCAAAGAAAATAATTTAAAAATTCGTCGTTGTCTTGAAAGAATTAACCGGTTGGAAGTAGCTACTGTTTATCCATTTTTACTTAATTGTTATCATGATTATGAAGAAAATAAACTTTCAGAAGCAGATTTTATTTCTGTTTTGCAGATTTTAGAAAATTTCATTATTCGCCGATTTGTTTGTAATGTTCAAACCAGGGGATTAAATAGAATCTTTTCTGTACTGTATTCTCAAGTTAGCAAAGCAAGTAATTTAGCTCATGCTGATTTTGTGGAAAGATTAAAACTAGATTTACAAAATCGTGATTATCCCAAAGATACAGAATTTCAGAAAAGTTTATTGGATGTTAAATTATACGGTACTGGACGTTCTAAAAAAGGTAAATTAATTTTAGAATCTATTGAAGAATCTTTTAATCATAAAGAACAGGTCATTTTGGATGGTCTGGAGATTGAACATATTATGCCCCAAACTATAAATAAATGGTGGCAACAACATTTAGGGGAACATTGGGGGATAACTCATGATTTACTACTTCATTCTTTGGGTAATCTAACTATTACAGCTTACAATGGTGAATTATATAATTTGGAATTTGTCGAGAAAAAAGAAATATTGATTAATAGTCATTTAGAAATCAATAAATATTTTGAAAATCAACAAACTTGGAAAAGAGAGGATATAGAAAAAAGAAGTTTAGATTTATCTGAGATAGTTTTACAAATTTGGCCTTACTTTGGTAATGAAAATCTGATCATTTCATCCAAAAGTAAATTAACTGGTATAACTCCCAAACAACTAAAAATTTTTGGTAAGGAATATCCTGTCAAAAGTTGGCGGGATGTTTTAGAAACAACTTTAAATGCGATCGCTGATTTAGAACCAGATAAATTTAAAGATATTATGGAACAATTTCCCCGTTTTATTAGTAGAGATGGAAAAGAATTTCGGGATACGAGAAAATTAGAAAATGGGGTGTTCATTAATGTAAATTTATCAGCCAGGGATATTAATACTTTTTGCATTAAAGCTATCGAAACCGCAGAACTTTCTACAGAAGAATGGGAAGTAGAAACCACAAGTTAATTTATGTTATGTATCATTTCCCAAAACCCTTATTTTCCTATTTTGTTCCTTAGCACCTTTGCATGAAACAAAAAAAGAGCGATATCTGATGTATGTAATTACCTGCATTTTACACAAAGACCAGATTCCAGATCATTAGTTTTCGCTAAACAACAATAACAGATTTTAAAATAGTCTGTATGTCCTTCTAAAATTTCCCCCGGATTACAATCATCCTCATAACGAGCTAAGTTGACAATTTCTTCCATCAAATTTTGCTTCTTTTCTTGATCCAAATGATCAAAACAATGCTCACGTCTTGTAAATTGTAATCACTTCATTTAACATATAACTTCCGCTATGATTTGACATACAATTTACTCCTATTGAAAAACTGAGAATGTCTTATGATCCTAGTATAGAACAAATGTACTTGTAAATAGGGTAAACAATTGTTATAAATGTAATTTTAGATACCATATATAAGGGTAGCCTAAAGATGTCTATGGGTAAACCTGAAAAAAGCGATTCCTACGGAGCGCTTCGCTATCGCGCATCAACAACCTTTAAACCTTTAACTACAGTAAAATCATTACAAAGCCCTAATCACAGCAGCTTAACAGTTATGACTCAATTACTAGAAAAAGCCATTGCACAAATAAAGCAACTTCCTGAAACCGAACAAGATAGGATTGCTTTACTGATCCTTGAAGAAATAGAAGACGAAAGCCGATGGGATCAAGCATTTGCTAAATCTCATGATATGCTTGCTCAACTTGCAGCAGCAGCATTAGCAGAAGATCAAGCAGGTAAAACTTTAGAATTAGATCCCGAAAACCTGTGAAGTCTAAAACAACAATTCAGTTTCGTAACCTGTACGCTGATCTTCCACCGCAGGTTAGACAACAAGGACGTACAGCTTATAAACAATTTAAAGAAGATCCCTGGCATCCTAGCTTACGTTTTAAATTAGTGCATCCCAACTTACCTATTTATTCTGCTCGTGTTAGTAAAAATTATCGTGCTGTAGGTGTGCGAAACGAAAGTGGTATTATCTGGTTTTGGATTGGTCCTCATGCAGATTATGACAAGCTATTATCTCAGTTATAATTACTGCCAAAATCCTTATTTTTCTTCTTTGCGTGATATAAAAAAAAGAGCGATGGCCAAAGCACCCACCATAGGCGATCGCGCATCAACAACCTTTAACTAAATATTCACTCCTATGAATTGAAAAGCCTGTTTAATACTTAAACTCATTGGTAATTTTTGTTGCTTTGCATATAATTCCGCCGCTTTACCATAAGCAGATAACATTTCCCGGCTGTTTTCCACCTGTCCATCTTGACTTTTAATATTCAGCAATACCCAACCTAAATTATGATAGGCCTCGGCATAACCAGGATTATATTTAATCGCTTTTTCAAGACATAACCTTGCCTTCTGCAACTCTCGTACCTGGCCATATAAAGTACCGAGACGAAATAAAACAAAAGCCTGAACGGCTTGGGGTTCAGTAAACTTTTGTAAAAAATTCTCATAGATTTGAATAGCACTTTGATAACCTTGTAAATTTTCCTGAGTAATGCCATAATTAATTAACACCCATCCAGGAACTAACTTGTGACTGCTGGCTTGTTGAAAACTAGTTAAGGCCTCATTCCATAAATCCTGACTACATTGTTTCCAAGCCTTTAAACCCCAAGCTAAAGCACTATCAGGCACTTGATTAATAAATTCCTCAATTCTTCTATCTACATCATTAACCTGTTTAGTAAAAACAGCTTTTTCTAAAGCTAGAATCAAATGAGGATATAGCCAAGGTAAATGATCATGGTTATTATTTTGGATTTGCTGTGATTTAAAAATTCCTTGTGTAGCTGCACGAATGGCTAATTTCCATTGTTGTTGCTGTATATATATCCAAGCTTGCAAACCCAACGCAAAGGTACAATCAGGCTGTAACTGTAATGCTTGATTTACTGTATTTTCCGCCATTTTTAAATTACCAGACTTACCTAAAGCCCAAGCTAAATTAGTCTGTATCCACACTTGTTCAGGAGATAATTTAGCCCCTTTTTCTAGATTTTTAACTGCTTCTTGCCAATTTTTTTGCCGACAATTAATCAGCCCTAAAACTCCATAACCTCTGCCGTCATTGGGTTGTAATTGAATAGCTTTTTTTGCCGCTATTTCTGCTTGTTGATTATCAACATATATTTGTAATAATGCTAGTTCTACCGCTGCTTCTCCATGATCTGGTGCAAGTTGCAAATATTTTTGATATGCTTGAACAGCATCAACTAATTGACCTTGTTTGACTAATTCTTTAGCCCGTTGATGTTGAGGAGTGACAAATTTACCTTGAAGTGCATTAATTAATTCATCAGCCGTTTGAAATCTATCCTCTACCCTAAATTGCATTCCTGTGAGAATAACTTTTTCCATTAAAAAACTTAAATCAGGGCGTAGTTGTCGGGGTGATATTAATTTATCCACGGAACTACCTTGTAAAAAAGCACTAGCTCTATCCGTAGCTTCTATTGGTAATTTCCCTGTTAATAATTCATACATTGATGCACATAAGGCATAAAGGTCTGTACTAGGAAAACGCTTACTTTTTTGAATATATTGTTCATAAGGTGCATATCCGGGGGTTAATATTCGGGTCATATCTCCAGTTTGACCGGCAATAAATTCTCTAGCTGCACCAAAATCAATTAATACGGCTTTATCGGGGGGAATAATAATAATATTTTCGGGTTTGATGTCTCGATGCAGTAAATTATAACTATGAATAACTTTTAAAGCCCCAGCAATTTGCACAAAATAATTTTTAATTTGATTTTCCCCTAGTGTTCCTGTTTCTAGCAGGATTTTATCTAATGATTTACCAACAAGTAATTCCATGATCATGTATGCGGTATCATTTTCTAGGAAATATTCATAAATTCTGACGATATGAGGATGAACACATTTTTGTAAATAATTAGCCTCTACTTGGAACTGTTGTAGTTGTTGTTGACGCTGCACAGGAGTAATGGACATAGGCCACAAAACCCTATTACCCTGTCTAGCAGCATTTTCTGGCCATAGTTCTTTAATAGCGACTTTGGTAGAATTGGAGATATAAGTGGCTGTGTATGTAATACCAAACCCACCTTGTCCTAAGATGTTATCTATTCTATATCTGCCATTTCCTAATAATGTTCCCGGTGATAAATGCAGATTTGATGTAGTCGCAGAAGAGGTTAAAGGTGTACCGCAAGCGATACAGCTACTTTCATGATCATCGTTGTCAGTCAAACAGGTTGGACATTGAATAGACATAATCAGTAAATAATCGGTAATGGGTAATAGTCAGTAATCTAGGTATTAACTAAAAATTGTAATGCTAACAGGGTAGCATTATCAGAGGCACCACGTTCTAAAACTTTATTGATAGTCAAATTAACTGATGTTTGTAAGTTTTGATCATGATCAATAGTAAAAATTTCCTCTAGTTCGTTTTTAGAAACAACATCCCAAACACCATCAGAACATAATAAAAGAATATCTTGATGTGCTAATTGCATAGATAATTCTGGAGTAGTTTGTTGGAGATTTTGGACGTAACCATCACTTAATCTGCGTTTTGTACCGATGGATTTGATCAGCACATTTCTATCGGGATGTTCTAAACTTTCGCTTGGTGTAATTTGTCCACTGGCTACTAACATAGCCACAAGCGAATGATCTTCGCTGAGTTGTTTTATTTCCCCTTGACGTAGTAAATAAATGCGACTATCACCAACATGACTAATTATTAATTGTTGGGATTTAGCAAAAATAACGCTTAGGGTTGTTCCTCCTTCTTTAACTTGATTGGATACTGTTTCGTTAGCTTGAGTAAATAAGTTTGTTAACCATTCCTGGTATTGTTCTATAGTTGGATATTCGGGAGAAATTGGTGTTTCTAAAACTGTTTTTATTGCCAATTTACTGGCTAGTTCTCCTTGGGACATTCCCCCCATACCATCAGCTATAGCGGCTAAAATTATAGTTTCTGTATCACTGATTTTTTGGTATTTAATGCCATAGTTGTCTTCATTTTTTAACCTATTTATTGATAAGCCAACGGTAGAACTGCTGGCTATTTCCCAATTAATCTTTGGTGTGCTGATTTCTTGACGGGTACTAACTAATATTTGTAGGAGTTGTTCTAATGTAAATCTTTCTTGTGGTAGGGTAGATAGGCAAATTTTGAGAATTTGATGGATAATAGGAATAGGATTAATTTCTATTTCTTCCCTTTGGTCTGTTGGTAATGTTTGTTTGTGAATTATCTGATATAATAATGCTGCAACTGTATAACTACTCATTGTTTCTTGAATAGGACTTTTACAGTATGCTAATTCAGGATCACAATAATTTCCCACTAGGCCAGAGGTGAGAATTTCATCCACAGGATAGGCATTGGTGAGGTCGAAAAATTCTATGGGTGTTCCTATTTTAATAAATTGCGGTAAGATGTTAATAACACACCATTCTCTTTGATATATATAGCGGAATAATTGACAAATTTGCCCAGTAATTAATAATGATTCCTCTAAAGTGTGTTCAGTTTTTAACCAGGTTTCTAAGGTTTGATTTTCCCTGGGAAGGTAGGTAAGAATTAGCAGTTTTTGATTTGATATATTGGTGCTAATTTCTGTTTCTGGATAATATTCCTCTGCTAAATATTCCTCTGCTAAATATTCTGAAGTTGTATCTATTTCTGCAATAGGAGAAATGGTAGTTTCAATTTCTGGTGTATTTTGTGGTTTAATATCAAATTTAATATCAATAGTTATATTGTCTTCGCTGTGTGCCAGGAGTTCGGCAATTAGTTTGTAATCACCTAGTTTTTTTCTTAGTTCCAGTTCTCGTTTGAGTGCGCTATCAATTGCACCTATTCTCAGTAAACCGGGTTTTTCTGATGCGATATTCACCTGAAAATAATCAATATTAGGTGTGAGTTGTCCTAAATAGGAAATGATTTCTATTTGCAGGTTTTGTAGTTGAAAACAGATGTTTTCTTTAATTACTATTGGGTTTTGGTTTGTGGGTTCATTCATGGATTTACAATAAATATAAGTAGGTTGTCGTTAAAAATTGTCGTTATAGTGAGGGAACAGGGAACAGGGAACAGGGAACAGAAAAGAGGTTTCGGGCAACTTTACTTTTCGTTACTTATGTCGGTTTTTTTCCGTTTACCTATTTAGTAGTGAAGGGTGGGCAAGATACCCACCAAAGAATCTTTTTGATTTTTTTAGCTGGTTTGAAACAGAAATCTAACTTTACCAAAGGCTATTTCATCACCTGAATTTAAGGGGGTGGGTATGGTAATTCTGGAACTAAAGCGAGTTTGTCCTGGTAGTTTGATAAATACTCCGTTAGTAGAACCTAAGTCTTTGATTTTCCATGTTCCTAATTCTTGATAAATTTCCGCATGATTGCGAGAAACTGTTTCTCCACCAAAAAATGTTTCTAAATCAATTTCTACAGGTCCGCTATCTGGATCAAATATGCCCACAATGGCGTTATTATCTATGATAAATTCTGGTATGGGGGCGTTTGTTTGTTTGGATGTTAGTTTGGCTTTGGTAAATGTATTGGTAATTGGGGGATAGTTGGGTTCTGGTGTGGTTGGTTGAATGACTGTAGGTGCTAAGGTTGGTTCTATTTTTGGTTGTGGTGTGATTGTGATTTGTGCTATGGTTTGTAGTTCTGAACCGCAAGCATTACAAAATCCTGAGTTATCTAAATTTTGATCATAGCCGCAAACTGTACAGGTAATCATTGTGTTTTTCTCCTCGTTTTTAATTATTAAGTAGGTTAAATCTTGTGGGGTGGGCATCTTGCCCGCCAGACTTATACAATCTCACTCTTAACTTAGGCTATATTTACGTTCCTGTGAGTTTTCTCATTTCTGCTTCTGAAAGCATTTCGTTAATATCATCCCCCATTTTTACGGTTTTACCTTTTGCCCCCATTTTCACGGTTTTCCGAGTTCCATCAGATATTTTTCGGGTTTTTCGCAGTTCTTCCTGGGCGTTGTTTAAGGATTCGGTCATGTCTTTATTGCCGATTTTTACGGTCATGCGGCGGGCTGTTTCTAATATTTGTTCGGCTTTTTGTGGATCTTGTTCCGCTATTTCTGTGGCTTGTTTGACGAGGTTGGATATGTTGCATTGTTGTACATAATCCATGACCTCTTGATTGACTTGGGCTGCATTTTGTTGTCCAGGAATGAATTGGATAATTAGGTTCTCTGGTGGTAATTCACCACGGATTTTTTGTCCGGGTATATCGTAGGTCATTCCCACTTGGGCGATACGCACACGACCAGCGGGGCGATTATTAATGGTAAATTCCAGCATAAATATAGTTTCGTCATTAGCGATCGCATTTCCTATAGGATGGGGATCTTGATTAATAGGAAACTCAGCTTGGGTGGGGTAAGCGCGAACTATGCGGGTCAGTTCCACACCTTTAACGGTCTTCACTGTTAAGGCTAAGTTGGTGATAACCTCTTGTTGGGCTTGGCTATATTCGTCTATAATTTTATCAGGTAAGTCGAGGATAGAAATTTGTGTGCCTATGGCTTTTCCCGGAACTATATAAAGTAATTTTCCCCCCGTAGTATCGCTAAGATGGGTAAGTAAGTCTTCATTAAATTCTCCCACTCCCAATGCGGTAATGGGGATATTATTAGTGGCGAAATTACTAGAAATTGACCGACATTGATCCTCATCAAATGTTTGTCCGTCGGTAAATAACAAAGCCCGTCTGACTGTCATTTGTTGTTCACTTAAAATATCATAAGCAGTACGTAATCCTAGCCCCATGCGTGTACCACCAGAAAATTCCCGAAGTTTGTTAATGGCGGTTTCTATGTGGTTGATTTCCGTCGCACTGGTTAAACCAATAATTTGGGAAGCATGATCATCAAATTGGACTATAGCAATGCGATCGCTAGTTGTCAATTTTCCTGAACGCACTAATGCTAATAAGGATTCAATGACTAGATCTATTTTCGATTTTCCACCTATAACCTGTTGATATTGTTTACCGTCCTGTTCATAAATAATACCCGTTGGTTTTGACTCTCCTAATATTATCTCATACATTGATCCACTAGTATCAATGACAAAGGTAAAGGTTGTGGAGGGACGACTGGTAGCTATGTCTTTGGTGGGACGTAATTTCAACATCACAAATAATTTTTGTGCTGCGGTATCCGCTGATATAAATTCCCGGTGGGGAGTAATATTAATGTTAATATTATTCTGCATTTTTCTTTCCTAATTGAATAATTAAATAAAATTTAAAGGCGGAAGCATCCCAAATTCAGGTTCTATATCCGATAAATCTGGGTCAATTATTTTCGGGATTTCTTGATTTCCCATTTCCTGGAGTTGGTCAATATTTTCCTCTATTAATAACCGCAAGTTGAGAGTCAGAGAACTAAATCTATATCCTTCTCTAATATTCTCTATCCAAGTTTGAATAATCTTGTTGAGTTGATGATCTTTTATGGCTGACAGGCTGAGATTTTGGAAGGTTGTGCGGATATCTTCTTTGATAGCGGGGGTAAAAATCTGTTCTGGCATATCTTCTTGATTTGGGTTTAGATCTAAAGTGTAACTGTATCGTTCTGCTGAATCCTTAGCTTGCAGATGAAATGTATATTTAACCATTTATGGCTATACCGTTCCTTTGATGTAAAACAACATTTATCGTAGGTTGGGTTGAGGAACGAAACCCAACACCCCTGACTGTACTTCTGCCAATGTTGGGTTTGGTCTTCGTTCTACCCAACCTACAAAAATTAAATCAATATTCTTTTCCATAATTGGAGCAGTAGAACCTCATTTATTTAACCATTTGCAGTAACAGTCTTATCCTTAACTTCTATAGTGATTTGTCCTAATTTGCGGGTATCACCAACTTTTAGTTCTTGACTGGTTTTTTTCATGTTTTTTTTAACTGCATACTCTTGATCAAACTGCATAATAATGTTTTCTCCTTCTTTAAATATCTTAGCAGTAATCGGTGTAAATCCATCCGAGGCATTTAAAGGAATTTCTACATTTAAAGAACTACCAATTAAAATTGGCTTTGTGCCTAATAAATAGGTGGTTTGTTCCGTTGCAGTCCAATTTACTAATAAATAGGGTTGTGATTCTAACTGCTTTTGTTCTATCCAGGCGATCATTAAACCAATGGAAAATCCGATCATAGACGTACCGGATAAACGCCCCAAAACATCGCCAAAAATACTGGCTGTAATTAAGAAACCACTACCACCAATTCCACCCCCAACTGTTCCACCTAATAAAGCATTTTTTAGTTTTAAATTGGGAACAAAAAACCTAGTCCCTCCTCCTACTAATGCACCGAGAATCACCCAGGCAACAATATACCCAGTTATTTCTAACCCAGCTATACTGGAGAGAGGTAAAAATACAATTTGTCCGATTGCACCTGCTATCATACCCGCAGCCAGACTACCAAAGGTGCTAATAATCCCTTTACGTACTGTTAATAACGGCAAGCGCATATAGCGGTTTTGTCCCATAATTAAAGCCAGGGATATTCCCATGGCTAAAAATGCTGTCCAACCACCGGTGCTTAATACTGAATCAATGATAGTGTAGTTTTTGCCGGAATTAGATCCCACTAATTGTTTATAAATTGCGGCTTCGGCCTTGCGAAATGCTTGCTCAAATTGACCAGAATTAGCATAAAATACTAAAGAGGAATCGCCTGTAATTTGAGTTAAATAACTTACATCCGCATCCCCAGTAGCAACTGCAATTAATTTTACTCCTGTTTTTGTGGTAACTAAGGCTGAATTATAAGCCAAATTAGGGTCATCTGGTACACCGTCAGTAAATAAAATGATGTTTTTATTTAATGCAGTTGTTTGTAATTCTCCTAAAGCTGCGTCAATACCTTCAGCCATTGGTGTACCTCCACTTTCTGATAGAGTATCAACGGCATTTTTTAAGGTGTTAGCGTCCTGTGTGAGTGGAGTAGCGGTTTTAATTTCCCCTCCAAAACTGACTACTGCTAGTTGATCTTTTTGGAGGTCACGACGTTCTATAAATCTACTAGCTGCTGTTTTCACTTCTGTTAATTTTCCATCACTCATACTTCCAGATGTGTCAATTAATAAAACTATGGCTTGGGGAGTGACAGGGGCAGATGGGTTTGATTTACCTTCGGTTAGGGCTAAAAATGGTTCTCCTAATAGAATTGCGGCTGTCAGACATCCACTAGCACCGTATATTCCAAATAGTAGGGGTTTGTTGTTTTTTAAGCGTTTAAATGGGTTAAGCATACTGTTTATTAAAGATTGTTTTTTAATAGAAACTATTAACCAGCATCAGATATTTTTTCATTATTATATATTTTCCATGTACCATTGTCTTTGGCAAAAAAATAAATATAATCAATTTGATATTCACCAGAATTTGTTTTATCAATTCCTTTTTCACCTTGTAAATATAATTCTTCTACCACTCTAACTTTAATATATGGTCTGCTTCCAGAACTAGAAAAACCCATAATATTTGTAATTGCTGATTTATTATATGTATAGTAACGATTATATTTTTGTAACCAATCTATTGAACCATCTTCACCTCCCACCCTTTGATAAAGTTTTCCTGTGGCTAGTTCATTTAATAAATCTTTATCAAAAGGTGGCGCAAATATGCGGGGTTTAGCTGCATACCATTTCTGGACTAATTCTAATGCTTGTTCTTGAGAAATATCATTTTCCGGTTGAATATTATTATTTTCTAAACTAGATTGATCATTATTATTTTCAGAAGTATTTTCAGAAGTCCTTTCAGAAGTCCTTTCAGGAGTATCAGTGGGTGATACAGTAGGTGTATTAGCAGCAGTCTCTAAAACCCCTAAACCCATTGTTAAATCAAAGGTTTTTACTCCTTGAGGTGCAGCAACTTGAATAATATATTTACCATTTTTCGGTAACTCTCCACCTTTGAAAATTGTATTATCTGGAGTAAATACCCAAAGACAAACATCCGCATCTGTATTATAACTTAACTTTTGTCCTGTTGTTGCTGTAAAGGTATAACCAACATTTTTATTAGCACTAACTTGACCAGACTTAGTAACTGTACTTTCATTTAATACAACCTCCTCTACATCTTTTTCACTCAAGGAAACCATAGGTTTTTCCCCACAACCAGAGGAACTGATAGCATTAGAGGAAACAGAGGAAATATTGGCTAGAGGATTTTCTATTGTTTGACAACCGATAACCGATAAACAGGTAGAGTACACAACTAAATTTTTCAACATATTAAATCATCTCAGGTTTGCTAAACAAGAATTAATTTTCATTATGGTGCGGATTTATCATTAATTAACCATGTATTATCATTTTGACTCCAGATTAAATAAATACGATTGCGAGAATCTTGAACAGTTTTCCCATTATTCATATAATACCATAATTCTACATCTAGAGTAACATTATCACCATTATCATTGACAATTTTAACATCACCAATTTTTATTTCTTTCACACTATCCCACCATTGTTGATATTCTGCATAAGTACCAGAATATTTATTTTTAAACTCATCTGATAGTTGATTCCTGGTTTGACTATATTCACGGTTGTTTAAAGATAAATAATGATTTCTAATAAAATCAGCCGCATCTTTTCTGGGTGAACTTTTTAAAGGTGTTTGACTGGTTTCTAAAGGTGTTGGTTCTACTGATGATAATGGTTTATCTGCATCGTTTTCTAATTCCAATCCTAAATCAAAGGTAGTAGAACCATTCATAGCAGCAACTTGAACAGTATATTTACCATCCAGAGGTAAAATAGGACTATTAATTAATTGATTATTTGGTGTATAAACCCAAATACAAATATCTTGATTAGTTTGATAAACCAGTTTGTCACCTGATTTAGCCGTAAAAGTATATCCAAGGGATTTATTATTAGTCACCATACCTGTTTCCTTAATAGCCTGAGAACCTAGAGAAATAGCTTTAACATTGTTGGTTTCTAAAATTGCTGTTGGTTGAGTAGGACATTGGGAAGTAATCACTTGACTTCCTGGCTGATTTTGAGAACAAGCAGGGAGAAAATAAAGACTCAAAGAAAATAATATTGGGCGAATAAATTCGCGGCTACACAGGTGAAGTCCGCCTTCGCGGACTGAGGAAAAAAGAGAGTCTTTAAACCCACGCAGGTGGGTTTTGTCTGTGTAGACGCGATTTCCAATCGCCCAGGTTTTCCAAATATCCTCATAGAATTAATCCCTTTGTGCTTCTGCTTTGAGATATTTTCCCCAATAGTGAAAAGGGACTACCCCACCAATTATAACTATTAATAACACCGATATGACCATAATCAGACGTACTCGCAAAGGCAGCGATCGCCCAAAGACAGGCATAATATATTCTATGATTTGCGACTCCTTAGCTTTACCTTTTTGAGAACTCACTTTCACCTGCACCTGATGTTTAGAACCCCGTTCTGCTTCCGGTTGAGTAAAGGTAATTTCATACTCTCCTAACAACGCATTCAGAAATAATTGCAAGTTCTCGGCTATCCTTTCCGCATTACCAGAAAACTCCGCAATTCCCCCCGTTAATTTAGCAATTTCTGCTAGTCTTTTTTGGTCTACAAATTGGGCTTCGGGTACTTTACCCTTATTCAAATCAGCACGAGTAGCAGGTCTGCCCAATTTATATTTTACACCTAATTGTTCTGGTGTCAACCCATAACCTAAAGTATGTACCGTAATATTTTCATGTCTTTTCAGCAACTTAGTTAAAGATGCAAAATCGGCCGCTTCATTAAGCACATTGTGATATCCGTCAGACAGGAGAATTATTGATAATCTAGGTTGTGGTTGGGAAGAATTTTCTGGTAAAGAAAAACGAGAGTCCTCAGAATTACCTAAAAACTTCACCGCTTTGGTTAAAGGTTCATATAAATCTGTAGAGGCACAGGGAGTCAAACTTTTGAGATAATCCAGATTATTTTGCAGTTTAAAATCATTGGCCGCCAAAAATTTATCCAGAGTTTCTTTATTTACAGGGGATTCGGGACAATTACTACCAGTTTTACCAAAAGGAACGATAGAAATTTGAGTATTTCCACCCCGTTCAGCAGAAATTTTAGTAAATTCACGAATTGCATTAATCGCACCCGCTATTTTTTTAGTGCCACCACTATCTACTTGATTCATACTGCCACTAAAATCTAGTAGAACTACAATCCAAGCGGGAGGAGGTACAGTCTCTTCTGGGCTTTTCCAATCTTGAGGTTTAACCTGGACTTCCCTTTTATCAACGGTCAATTTAAAATTACTATCTTCCAAACCCATGACAGGCCTATCATCTTCACCTTTGACTTTAATTCTAATTGTTACTTTGTCATCCTTAAATGTGGGACTACCAATGATTTGAGCCTTTTTTACCTGGGCTAAACTAGGACAAACCATAGTCAGAAGCAACAACAAGGATAGACTAAGCCTGGGGGTCCAAAAAGCGGTTGTAGTAGACAAAGCGATAATATTTTTCCTCATTAATTTCATCTCCCTCAATGGTGTAAAAGGTCAATACATAATTATGCTTCAAAGGGATCATCTTTCGAGATTTTGTACGGACACTATTTATTTCTATGGCATACAAGAACCGTTTATCAGGAATAAGCAGCGCTGTCCGGTTTTCTAATTTAATATCAGCAATATGGGGAGGTAGACCAGGAATAGAAATAGTGCTGTCAATACTAGAACCAATGGTAATGGTCTGATTTCCGGGTAATGAGATAGATAAACCTTCTTCTATTTCATCCTCATTCAGGCTATCATGTGGTGTGACAAAAGAAAGCACCGATTTATTAATGTAGGGATAAGATTGGTTAAGGGTGGGTAGTTCCGAGTCCTGATCATGATTTTTAGTGTCTGGTTGAATGTTTGGTTTAATATCTGGTTTAATGTCCCTATATTCAAAACCACGACCAGCCCGCAAAGCCGCGAGATAACTAGGGGAATTAGTGAGACTAAAAACCCCACCCAGTAATAAACCTAAAATAGAAAAACCAATAGGATCTTCTACACCCTTGAATTGTGCCGGCATTGTCCCCAACATAACGCGAATGATCTCAAATATAATTGCTGCGGCAAAACTCGCCCCACTAGCAGCAATGACACTGGTTTTTAGTCTTTGTTGAAAGCGTTTTTTACTCCCCGCTTCCATGCTGTACCAAAGCCAACTTAAACCCTCTGCAATACCCACAGAACTACCAATTAATAACCATCCTAATGTTCTCACAATGGGAGTCGGTACACTAATAATTGGTAAAAACAGGATTTGGGAAATAATACCAGCAATTAAACCAGAAAGTATCCCTAATCCCAAGGCTATTAATAGAGGCTTTTGTGCCGTTTGAAAACTGCGTTTTGGTCTGGTGGGGTTACTAATAAATATTTCATTCATTACCATACCAAAAGCTAAAGAAACTGCTATACAGGGAAAAAGGGTAATTTCGGGAAATTGTGTGAATAACCCCAAATCTGTGAGGAAAAATTGACCTATATTCCAGCCTAGTAAGGCTGATGTTATGCCGGCTAGTATGTAAAGGTAGATTCTCATGGTTGGTGTATCCTTTAGTTGCTTAAATAAATATTAATCTTAAATATTAATTTTTAGATTAATTTTTAGGGATAAGGGTGTAAATTGAGTTCGTTAATAAAGCGATAATCACTTTGATTTTTGCTTAGTAAATAACCGTTAATACTAATTGCTGTTGCTGCAATAAAAGCGTCAGGAATTAATAGCCCATGACTCAATTTATAGTTAATTAATAGTTCAACAGCTTTATGAGAGATATTTTCATTGACAGGTATCAAAGTGTAGTTTTGCAAAAAATTCTCCAGGTTGTGTAATTCGTTTTTATTGCGACAACCAACGATTAGCTCCATCTTTGTAATTATACTAATTGCTATGGAATAATCGTTAGTTAATGATTCAAGTTTATCAATAGCAACTTGAATACTTCTAGCAGAGTCAATTAAAATATCGGTATCTACAACAATAATGTTATTCATCTCCTATTTCCACTCATTTTTTCTTAACTGACGCAACCATTGATTACTATCTTCCATATCTTTTCTATCTTTCCACATGCCAATAAATGGTTCATTTTCTAAATTTATAGAATTATTTTGCTGCACAGGAAACGATGTAGTTATATTTTGAGAGATGATCTTTTTTTCTTCATCACTTAAAGAGTTAATAATTTGAATCAGGGAATCAAGTAATTTAGTATTCATTTTTTTATCCTCTTATTGTCAGTAAGGAAAGGAAACCTATAAATTTACAAACTTCCTTCGGGTAGCATTCCCCAGGAAATGATGGTTTCACGGTGGCGTTTTTGCAATTTATCATTTTTCAATGCAGTATTTATATTTTACAACAATTCAGTATTTTTTTATTTCTCCCCCTGATAGAAAAAAACCAGATTTTCTTATTTCCCCCCTTGGGAGGGACTTTCGTGGGGTAAAATTACGGGACACCACGTTTAAAACATCCCCCCACATTGTACAACAATTCAGTATTTTCTGATTTCCCCCCTGATAGAAAAAAACCAGATTTTCTTATTTCCCCCCTTTATAATGGGGGATTAAGGGGGGTAAAATTACGGGACACCACGTTTAAAACATCCCTCCACATTGTACAACAATTCAGTATTCTCTTATTTCCCCCCTTTATAAGGGGGGACTAAGGGGGGTAAAATTCAGGATCTAAAAGTAGATTATCATATTTTCTGTATTTTCCCTGAATTATTTTTCTGAACCTGCACCAATTAAGTAAAATATGAATATCACAAAAAATATGAATATTACAAAAAATACTCCAAAACTTTGAAATCCCAAACCAAAAGCGGCTAAACCTATTGATATCAAAAATAACCACATCAGAGCCTTAAAAATCCACTTGACTAAATCAACGAAAAACTTAATAGTTTTTTTGAGTAAACTATCAGCAAAAGTTTTACTGGGTAAAATCAACTTTTCCCAGATAAAATTGCTCATAAATTTAACTAACGTCGGTTTCCGTTTAATCTGTAAGCGGTAAATAGTAATATTAGAGTTGCGTAATTTTTGATAATTTACTTCATAAAACAAGATTTTAGAAAGTTTATCTCCATTAGGATTAAGTCGGAGATATTTTTCATAAGTCATGTTATAAAATAAATCGTTAGTAACATGGCCTTGACTCACTTGATAGAAATATGCAGCTAAATTATATTCTTTTAACCTTGCAAATAATTCAGCCAAAGGTTGATATTCTTTGCTTTTATGATTTCCTTGTTGAATACTTCTCCAATTACTTATTAAACTCGTCCAAACCTGCTTGTGGCATTTAAAAAAATCAAAAAAGTTGTCAGAAAA
>LJOT01001022.1 GCA_001672075.1 Anabaena sp. CRKS33 | reverse complement strand
TGATAATTTAATTTAGTCGTTATTTGCGTATATTGCTAGACTGATGAGTAATTATCAAGCACAGAAGCTAGGGAATAGTAATTACCAGTTCAGTATTTTTTTATGCTAGTGAAGGACTTCCAGCCAGAAAACTTGACAATTCTTCATAATTTAGGCAATTAATCTGATGGTTTTAACTTTTATTGATGGTCAAAACCTTTTTGTTGAATTTAAAAATCAAGGTAAATTAAATGAACTACAAATCAGAATTATCCAGGACTGACGCAAGTGTCACAAAAAATTATTATATCATTTGTTTGTAGTCAGGGCTTTAGCCCTGATGAGTGTTATCATAGTTTCTTGAAGATAGG
>LJOT01001021.1 GCA_001672075.1 Anabaena sp. CRKS33 | reverse complement strand
GGTGGCTACTTGATTTTTAAAAACTATAGCTTTTAATTAGTCGTAAATGTAGTTTTTGTATACTACTTTTTGAAGTGCGGAATGTGGGTTACAGGATAATACCCAAAGGGGGTTTTATTTTCGCCCGATAATGGGTAAATTCTGCAAGATCAACAGCAAATATACGTATTAATAAAGTTGTATTTCAAACAAATTAATTTGATATTGTAAATGTATGAATAAATATATATAAATTACTGAAAGAATTTGGGGGTGACACCACATCGTGCTATTGGCCTTAATTAACGGCTTTGAGCCGCAATTCTTGTAATATAGAAAGATGATGATTGCCTCCGGTACAGGAACGGTAA
>LJOT01001020.1 GCA_001672075.1 Anabaena sp. CRKS33 | reverse complement strand
TTACTAGAAGTTGGTAAAAATGAGAAAATCTGCTGTATCTATGCTGACATCTTAGCTGATAATTCAGCTATGCAGCAAGTATGTAAAAAACTCGGTTTTCAGATTTCACATACTGATGATCAAACTGTTTTGAAAGCAGAAATTAAACTCACATAAAAGCTAAAATAAAAGGTACAGCACATTTAAATGGAGTCAAATACAATTTGTGCGGGCAAGATGCCCGCACCACAAGAGTTTAATATGTTTATGACTGAAGCACTATAATAATCACATTAGATTATCTATGTTTATACCAGATTTATCCCAGGAGTGCATTTTATGAAATTCAATCGCAGTCAAGTTAAAAAATAC
>LJOT01001019.1 GCA_001672075.1 Anabaena sp. CRKS33 | reverse complement strand
AAACCGCATCTTGTGGTGCGGGCATCTTGCCCGCTAATTGCCCAATATAATTATACAAGTTAAATGCAGTGCATCTGACTACAAAAATAATCTATGGTATGCTGATACCAAGCTGTAATTAATCTGCGTTTATCTGCGTTCATCTGCGGTTAATTATTCGGAGAAAATATGTTCTATCAGGAAATTAAAATTTACCCTCTGTGCCAGCGTGTTCCTTCTTTGCTATCTATTAAGGTAACACCTTTTTTTAAAAGTTGATCACGAATTTGATCAGATTCTGCGAAATTTTTGGCTTTCCGTGCTACCTGTCTTTTTTGAATTAACTCCTCAATATCAACATCACTTATACCA
>LJOT01001018.1 GCA_001672075.1 Anabaena sp. CRKS33 | reverse complement strand
GTAATTCACCACTGCCGCAATAGTTGCACCCGGAACATTCCGCAACAGCGCACCGGGGTTAGCATTAAACAACCAATCCGCGCCGTCGAACGTTATTACTGTGAGCCCACCCAAACCGTTCAGCGTAAACGTCGGCTGGTTTGCGGCTGTCGCCTGTGAGACGTTGCGGCTGTTGCCCGACTTGTCATTCCACTGGCTGACGGTCGATCCGTTCAGCGTGATCGTGCTGGCGTCGGCGGCGTCCAGCCACATCGCCAGCGCAGGCCCCAGGGCGGCAGGGGTCCATGCGGATGTTCCGTTTCTCCAGAACCGATTTCGACTCGTTGAACGGGTCAGCGGGTACATTTTCAG
>LJOT01001017.1 GCA_001672075.1 Anabaena sp. CRKS33 | reverse complement strand
TTGTGGTGATCCTTGCTACAAAGCGGTCTTTTCTGACCCAGGTTGGGACGGTCTACCACTTCTTCTAACATACCTCTAAGATACAAGGTTGGGTTGAAGCATGAAACCCAACATAAACGTCGGGTTACGCTGTCGCTTAACCCGACCTACAAAAAATAGATAAAACTCGTAGGTTGGGTTGAAGCATGAAACCCAACATGAGCGTCGGGTTGCTCTGTCGCTTAACCCGACCTACAAAAAATAAAGCTGAATGGTTGGGTTGAAGCATGAAACTAGGTTTTTTTAACGAACCACAGAGACACAGAGGACACAGAGGTAGGAAAATAAGAGATGTTCACATTTCATTTAGGA
>LJOT01000252.1 GCA_001672075.1 Anabaena sp. CRKS33 | reverse complement strand
TATGTCAGCGGCCGTTGCAGATGTCAAACCTAGAGATTATAGTACCGAAAAATTGCCCAAGCGATCGCTCCCCGAAAATTTACCATTGATACCAGTACCAGATATTGTCGCGGAAATTGGCAACCGTAAACAACCCCATCAATACTTAATTGGTTTTGCAGCACAAACGGGGGATATTGTCAAGCCAGCGCGGGAAAAATTGCAAAAAAAGAAATTAGATGCAATTGTCGCAAATCCTATTGATCAAGTTGATAGTGGTTTTGGGAGTGATAATAACCAAGCGGTGTTTTTAGATAAAGAAGGGAGAAAAATAGAAATTCCAGTTTGTTCTAAATTGGAAATGGCGCATTATTTGTTTGATTTTGTTGTTTAATGGAATGAAATAACATTTTTACTAGGACTTTTGAAAATGACAGTGCATTTACCTAATATTGGCTTCACTATCTGCATGAGAGCAATATCATTACTTAAAGAGTATCCTCAAAATATTGTTGGTAGTTTTTGGCTCATGTGTGGTTATGGATTTGATCATAAAAAAATTCCTGATTGGTGGATTGATAATGTTTTAAAAGACAATCAAGCACAAGGTATTATTGATGCTTTTAAAAAAGGTTATTTTAAGGGAGGAAATAATAACCCTTTATACTTAGGATTTTGTATTATTGTTATTGCAGATTCTTCCAATCCTGCTCATTTATCTTATATGATTCAACACCTTGGAATGTGGGAAGCTGAGGGAATTTATTTATTAGAAATAATGGCACGTCATAATATACCTGCTCATACAGAAGTTAGTTATCCTGAGCAGTTTTTATATGAGCGTTATGGAAAAGAAAATCCTACTTACAACTATCTTAGAGAAACTCTAGATCATTGGTCAGTTCAAGTTTGGGAAGACTATTGTGGTTATCTCATGTCTGAACATGGTCAAAGGATGTTTTCTGACTATTGTGAAAAAATAAATGCCGTTAAAGATGAAGTCAAAGCTACTGTAGAAAAAGGTGATAAACCCCTAGTTTTAACAGAAGGAGAAACTGACCCAATTTATATTAAAACCGCATTAGAATTGCTAGGAGAAAAGGAAATTTTAGCACAAGTTGATATTGAATGGGTAGGAATTTCTATAGGTAAAGGAAAAAGTATAAATACTGGTGATGGTGGTTTAAAAAATACCAGAGATGTTCTGATTTCCAACCCTAAATTCTTAACTAGAAAAGTATTACTACTTTATGATTGTGATACTGATAAATCTAATGAAGATCATGAATTATTGAAAATCAGAAAAATCCCTCAACAAAAAAATAGAAAAGTTACAAAGGGTATTGAAAATCTATTTCCTGATCATTTATTTACAGAAGAATTTTATGTACAAAAAACCAAATATGGAGATTATGGAGAAGAAAACCAAATTCAAGAATTTCAAAAAATGAAATTTTGTAAATATATTTGTGAACAAAGAAAACAGGCTGATGATTTTGTTGATTTTAAGATCATTATTGATTTTATCAAAGATTGTTTAGGAACTGTTATTTATTGAAACTGTAATTAATCAATGTTGGGTTTCATTTTATTCAACCCAACCTACATCAATTTAAAAATTACGCCACTTTCAAAAAGTTTCCTAAAACTTGCGGTTCGGGAAGAGATTCACCATCTGCCAAACATGACTCAATTAGCATTTCTAGCACTTCCTGACCATTTTTTAAAGCTTCTTCGTAAGTTTCCCCATGAGTACAAGGCTGCATTACATTAGTAAAATCAGGCAATAAGACTACATAACATTTATCTTCTTCAGACCATTGAATAATTATTGTATATTTCATTCTTTTGGTTTCTCCTGTTCGTCTGCTTCGATCTTCTTTAGTTCTTCCAGTGCTTCCGTTACCTGCTTTTCTAAATAGAGTTTAGCATCACTGCTGTCTTTACCTGCAATAATAATAGCTTGTGATAATTTTGGATGTATCCATTTGCTATGACTTCCCTTGGCAGGTTTATAACCAAACCCAGCCTGTAACAATAAACTTTTTAGTTCTCTAATTTTCTTGGGCATATCTGCTGAGAATACTGTCCTCCTCTGTTCTTCAGATTATAACTTATTTTCTTTGGAAATACATTAGTATGGAAAGCTTGGACGGGAGAAATTGACCTGGTAATAGAACCAATAGAAATATATACGGAAATTAAATAGAAATTCATATATTGTAGCCTTAAAGATTGTTTAGGAACAGTTATTTATTAAAGTTCATCATTGAAGCGATTAGAAATCGCGTCTACACAGGCAAAACCCATCTGCGTGGGTTTCAAAACACCCACATTTAATTTTCAACAGATACAGCAGTTCCCGGTATTATGAAGTACAGATATAATAATAAAACTCTTGTGGTGCGGGCATCTTGCCCGCATAAATTGTACCTCACTCAAGCTAAACTTGCTGTATCTAATGTTCTTTGCAAAAATTTACCCCATTCTGCGGCCAGGGGAACTTCTGTAAAAGGAACATAAATTGATTTAGAATTAGTTAATAAAAACTGCAATTCAATTTTTCTACCTTTTTGGGGAGGATTTTCTATATCTACCACATTACCATTCACTAAAAAGCGAATTTCCTTAACATCTAATAAAGAAAAAGTTTCTAATGCAATTGGTCCTTTAGTTGTTGGTTTTCCCCAAGTAATATCATTACCTTTTTGAGCTAATACAGCATAAATATCATATTTAGCTCGTTCAAATTCTTCAGCCCAAATCCGATAAGCTTCAAGTTTCTGATATTCCTGTGAACCTTGCCACGCTAACCAGAAAAATACTACCAACAAAGGCAACCATAAAAGACCACGTTCCATACTTTGATTTCTGTGATTTGTGTGATTTTTCTTATTATTTAGTCTAGACTATTATTCATGGAATTGATGTCAAACGATTAGTTTTCACCACCCTATGCACCAAAACCAGAAACATTTCACCCCGTTACCTGTCAGTAACTATAGCCTAAATTTTCCCAAAAATACCATAATATGAGTTATCGTAGTGAACAAACTGACAAAAAGCGGTGATCAGCGGATATGAAAAAACTTATATTATTCTGCTTGTTCTTTGTGGGACTGACTACTGCGGTGTTTGGATTTCTACATTTTCAGGGACTCGCAGTTAAAGGCGAATTTGAGACAATTTTACTGGATTTTCGGGAAGATATAGCAGAAAATCTCATTCAAAAGGATTTACAAGCGATCGCTCAACAATATCATGTTACACCCCAATTGGATAATAAATATTCAGCGGCGGATCATGTATATATTATCAAAGGCGATCGCCAAAGAATCACAGATTTAAAAAAATCCCCATTGGCCAAAGTTACGGAATTTATCGAACCCAATTACATTTACAAAACTGTACCTACAGATAAAACCACCCGCTTGGGGGAAATTTTACCACCAGAAAACGACAAAGAACCAAATTCCTCTTTAATTGGTCCCAATGATCAATATTATAGCAAACAGTGGAATTTGCACAAAATCGGCATAGAATCTGCTTGGACACGCACTAAAGGTAGTGGTATCACTGTTGCTGTCATTGATACTGGTATTACCAAAGTCCGTGATTTACATGAAACCAAATTTGTCAAAGGCTATGATTTTGTCAATGATACAGAACCAGCCCAAGACGACAATGGACATGGAACTCATGTCGCTGGTACAGTTGCCCAGTCTACTAATAACAGTTATGGTGTAGCGGGAGTAGCTTACGAAGCCAATCTTATGCCACTAAAAGTATTAAATGCTGACGGTGCAGGGACAGTGGCTGATATTGCTGAAGCTATCAAATTTGCCGCTGATAATGGTGCAGATGTAATTAATATGAGCTTAGGTGGTGGTGGAGAAAGCCAACTTATGGCGGAAGCGATTAATTATGCTCATAATAAAGGTGTAACTATTATAGCCGCCGCTGGAAATGAAAACACTAATGGCGTTAGTTATCCCGCTCGTTATCCTCATGTTATCGGTGTTGCGGCTTTTGGTCCTGACGGTGAAAGAGCATCTTATTCTAATTATGGTGCAGGTGTGGACATTTCCGCCCCTGGTGGTAGTGAAACTGGGACAATTCTCCAAGAAACTATTAACGAAGAGGGTGAAGGTCTATTTCTCGGACTACAAGGAACAAGTATGGCTTCTCCCCACGTTGCGGGTGTAGCTGCATTAATTAAAGCTTTGGGAATTAAAGAACCCAATGAAATTTTACAGGTTCTCCAGCAGTCAGCCAGAGTTATTCAAGATGATGGTTTAAACTATTATGGGGCTGGACAACTTAACGCCGAAGCAGCGGTTAAATTAGCTAGTGATGGTATAATTAGCGTTCCTGACTTTTTCCGGTGGTTGCGAGAAAACGGCTATCTAAATCCTGGTTTTTGGATAGATGGCGGTGCGATCGCTTTATTGCCTAAAATACTCATGGTGATAGGTTCTTATCTCCTGGCTTGGTTTTTACGGGTTTATTTTCCCTTCGCTTGGAGTTGGTCTTTATCCAGTGGTTTGATTTTTGGTAGTTCTGGCTTATTTTTCCTCAAAGGAATTTATATCTTTGACCTTCCCCAATGGCCTTTTCGGCTTTTAGGTAGTTCCATTCCCGAACTAGGAAACACTTTACAGGGAACGGACTCATTAAATCCTCTTTTTGCCAGTGTCTTAATTCCCTTTGTGTTGATAGCCTTATTTTTAGGACATCCTACTGGGAAATGGTTTGCTATTGGTTCGAGTTTAGGTATAGCAGCTTGTTTAACAGTTACCGCTATTTATAGTCCTACTGTTTGGGGTTTGGCAAATATTCATCTATCACGAATCTTCCTTCTTGTCAATGCCCTACTTTGTTATGGATTGGCCCGGTTAGCTTTGAAGAAGGACGGACAAACTGACACCCTCTTAAAAGTCTAACTCTCAATACAAATAGCCCCGATTTTTTGAACAAGTCGGGGACTCTGTGTTTTATTAATTGAATAACAGTAGAATAGTTCTTCCTTATCAAGATAAGGATAACATATTCAAATTTCTTTGTCAATACCAAAAAATAAATTTTTTCGGGGTTTTGAGTTTATTGTTTCTGTTATCACTTCCTATGAATGAGTTAACAATCAATCATCATGAAAACTGATCATAGGATTGCGTATCTTTAACCATCCAATGTGCTAATTTAATATGGGTTTTCACCGTGGTGCAAGGTATTTGTAAATCCTCGGCTATTACCTATAATGATCTTAACTGGTAAGTGATGCAGTTAAGTCATAATTTTCACATAGCTTGACGAGACTTTCTTTAATACGCGATCGCACATCCTCCGGTGAAACTACAATACAATCAGAGGAATATTGCATAATTTCCCGAATAAACCAGAATGTATTTGATATTCTTCTAATTACTTTTTTGACCTGTGGTTGATCTGGTATCCATTCCACTATTTTATCCTCTGGTTTAGGTTGATAGGCAAACGCTAAACCTTTATATAAGTGCATTTCCACATCTATTTGATCCAAGTCATTAAGCCATTTTTGAGTAATTTCCGTAACTG
>LJOT01001016.1 GCA_001672075.1 Anabaena sp. CRKS33 | reverse complement strand
GAGGCGTGGTTTTGAAGCCCCCGAGGGACCACACACCCCAAGCCCCGGCATCCTACTCTTTGAAAGACTCTGAGGTCCGCACGAAGTGCGGACTTGTTCCAAAAAACCCATAACGTCGAGCCGACCCCTCCCACGCGAGGGGGTCCCGTCGTCAACCAAGTCAAGCCCATGCCCCTTGGGGAGGTGTGTCGGGGGGTCCTCTTTGACCCCCCGACGGTGCGATGCTCCCCAGGGGCCAGCTGGGGCCTTGTTTTGAGGCCCCCGAGGGGCACAACACACCCCAAGCCCCGGCATCCTACTCTTTGAAAGACTCTGAGGTCCGCACGAAGTGCGGACTTGTTCAAAAAAACCC
>LJOT01001015.1 GCA_001672075.1 Anabaena sp. CRKS33 | reverse complement strand
GGAACGCTAGAAAGCCTAAAATTGCGATCGCTGATTGAATGCAACTCTGATGGATTTACAGTGCAAAACGATCTGAGAGAATATGTCACCAGTCAATTTAAATCATAGAGAACAGATATTTCTATTTTTTGACAAAATAACAAAATATATAAAAATATATAATCGAATGGCATGGGCGGAAATATGGCGCTTAATTAATTAGTCGCATTTCGGCAGACTCATTGACCACATACCGCTATATCATGCGATTAAGTTCTCATTTCATCTTACATAAATTTATGACATTCACAATTTCCATCAACAATAGTCAGCGTCTAGGACTCGAACCCCTAAATATCCCCCACCGTCTATT
>LJOT01000251.1 GCA_001672075.1 Anabaena sp. CRKS33 | reverse complement strand
GATAGGGACTCAATTTCTTCTATAATTAAAGCTTTATTTGGCATAATTAGATTCCTTCAAATTGACCTTAGTATTACGATAACATAAAATTCATTAAAGGCTGACGCTAACACACCCTACGGGGAGTGCAATCGACTACCTTATACCTTAAAGCTATGTTTGCTAGGTGAGCAATTTCTCAATATTTTTCCAAGGTTTGTAATATTACTTTACAAATATCAACAGCTTGGGTAAAATTCTCATGAAGATTTTAATGGCTGTTAGTCCTGTATTTGGTAAATTTACAAAGATATTAAAATATGGTAAATTTGTAGTCAGTACATCGCATTTTAGGCAAATTGTCAAAATTATTTCCCTGGAAAATTACCATGAATAAATTCCATAAGTCACTAATGACTACCACAGCCATAGGATTATTTATTGCACTTCCCCTGAGTGAAACAAAGGTTAAAGCTCAGGAGTCGGCAGTTATTCAATGTGTCAAAGAATACACTAAATTGAATATTTCACCTGATGCTGCATTAGCACAGTGTCAAAAAAACAGTGTTGGTAGCTGTGTTAAAGGGTTAATGGGTAAAAAATATGTAGCTAAATCAGTTTCTGAATCTAGTGGACGTTACTTAATTGATTTAGGTGACAGTGATACAAGATGGTTAGAGGGTAAGGGCTGGAGAGACAAAGGATGTAGTGCCTACACAGAAGGCCCATATAAAAGACAAAGTGATCAGAACATAACTTTTTGGAGCAAGCAGCGTTCCTATGAATGGTTCAGACAGGGTTGGTGCACACAATCACAGATAGAATTAGAGCAAAATTACTCCCTTGACGAAGCAAAAACACTTTGCGAATTAGGTTTACAGCCAAAATGATAAAAGCTGCCACTCTTCTCTTATAAGCTAGGGTTTACATAGTATAGATTATAGATCCTTAGCCAGAAAGAGTTTTCGTCGATTATTGAAAATCTAGTTCTCCTGCTCCTTGCGGGGGGAGAACCAAAGTTATTTTTATGACAACCAAGAAGTAAAAGAAGGGTTAGGAAAAAGGCTTTTGGTAAAGTTTATAACATTAAAACTATTTTCTGAGATTTGTAGAATGTGATTCAGGTCAATTTAGACAATATTTTGAAAATCTGGATATGATATAAAAGTAAATGAAAATTAAAAAATATTGATTTCAATGTTAAATGAATCTGCCAAATTGCCAAAACTTAAAGATTCACTAATCGAGCAAATTCTTTTAGGAAACAAACTTAGTCCTGAGTTAATTGCAATTCTAACTATATATTTTGTCCAAGGGATATTAATGTTATCCCGGTTAGCTGTTAGCTTTTTTCTCAAAGATGAATTGTTATTAAGTCCAGTACAAATGTCCGCAATTATCGGTATCAGTACCATACCTTGGATGATCAAACCATTATATGGTTTTGTTTCTGATATTTTACCATTATTTGGCTACCATAGAAAAACTTATATATTCCTATCAGGAATTATAGGAAGTGCGGCTTGGTTGAGTTTAGGAACAATAGTTAATAGTGGCTCAACTGCAACAATGATGATTCTCCTTTCTTCTTTTTCCGTTGCTCTTAGTGATGTGATAGTTGATTCCATAGTAGTGGAAAGAGCCAGATCAGAATCAGCAGAAAAATTAGGTTCTTTACAATCTCTTTGCTGGGCTATTTCAGCCATTGGTGGCTTATGTACAGCTTACTTTAGCGGCTTACTTTTAGAATATTTTACCACTCGTACAGTATTTTTAATCACAGCATTATTTCCTATAATTACCTCATTTGTCGCTTGGTTAATTACAGAAAAACCGATCAATAAAGATGATCAAAAAAGCAATTATGATGATATTAAATATCAATTAGTACAAATACGTCAAGCAATCACAAAAAAAGCAGTTTTACTACCAACAGTATTTATATTTGTTTGGCACGCTACACCAAATGCCGAATCAGCGTTTTTCTATTTTACAACCAATGAACTACAATTTCAACCAGAATTTTTAGGACGAGTGAGATTAGTCACAAGTTTTGCTTCTTTAGTGGGAGTGTGGGCTTTTCAGCGTTATTTTAAAACTATCTCCTTTAAAATTATCTTTACTTGGGGTATTTTTCTATCCACTGCTTTAGGAATGACAACTTTATTACTAGTAACTCATACCAACAGACTTTTAGGAATAAATGATCATTGGTTTAGTTTAGGTGATAATTTAGTTATTACCGTGATTGGACAAATTGTATTTATGCCCGTCCTAGTATTGGCAACAAAGCTTTGTCCTCCCGGTATAGAAGCCACATTTTTTGCTTTAATAATGTCTGTATTTAATTTAGGAGGAACAGTTTCCTATTGGTTAGGGTCTATGATGATGAAATGGTTAGGAATCACAGAAAATCAATTTGATTTATTATGGTTACTAATCATCATTACTAACTTTAGTTCTTTAATTCCCATATTTTTTATTAATTGGCTACCAGATGGTAAAATAGAAATTGATGATAGTTCATCAATATAGTCTTTCAGGATAGTCAACCAAAAAAATGCAAACATTAGAAACCCAAGATAACCAAATTGTAGAAAAATCCTATACCATTAAAGATTGGCAAGGTGGATATGAATCCCTTCCTGAAGAATATGACTATTGGATTGATGATATCGAAGGAGAAATACCCCCAGAATTAGCGGGAACATTATTTAGAAATGGAGCAGGTTTATTAGATATAAATGGAGAAAGATTACACCATCCTTTTGATGGTGACGGGATGATCAGCCGCATTACATTTATCAATGGCCGCGCTCATTTTCGTAACCGATTTGTACAAACAGCAGGTTATTTAGCAGAACAAAAAGCAAAAAAAATTCTTTATCGTGGTGTTTTTGGTACACAAAAACCCGGTGGTTGGTTAGCTAATATTTTCGATTTTAAGCTGAAAAATATTGCCAATACCAACGTTATTTATTGGGGTAAAAAACTCTTAGCATTATGGGAAGCAGCCGAACCCTATTTACTCAATCCTCACACCTTAGAAACCGTAGGAAATGAGTATTTTAACGGTGTCTTGTCCAAGGGGGAAGCTTTTAGCGCCCACCCACGAAAAGTAGGTTGGGTTGACGAAACCCAACAACATCATCTTCATTTAACGTAGGTTGGGTTGACGAAACCCAACAAAATCATACAAATAAAAATATAATTGTAACAAAAACTACAAAATTTATATATTTTTCAAAAAACAAGGTAAGCTAACCTTATGAATCCAGTTGACAAAGATACTATACTCAGGAATAAATATTATGGTAACAACCTCTCTGCCACTTATGGAAAGTGATTCACCGGCGCATATTTGCCCGTATGATCAAGCTTGTAGCTATTTACAATGGGCTGCTAAAGAATTAAAACTAGATCAAAGTATCGTAGAAATACTTAGTCATCCTCGAAAGGTTATTACAGTCTCCATTCCCATAAAAATGGATAATGGGGAAGTGCGGGTTTTTGCAGGACACCGCGTACAACATTCAGATATTTTAGGACCATATAAAGGTGGTATTCGCTACCATGAGGCGGTGACATTACGGGAAGTTTCCGCCCTGGCCATGCTCATGACTTGGAAATGTGCATTGTTAGGTATTCCCTACGGTGGTGGGAAAGGGGGAATTCCCATAGACCCTAAAAAGTTCACTGTAGGGGAATTAGAACGAATTAGCCGCCGTTATATTAGTGAATTAATTAAAGACATTGGACCCTCAGTAGATATACCTGCTCCAGATATGGGAACATCAGCGCGAGAAATGGCATGGATGATGGATACTTACTCTGTTAATGTTGGTCATTCTGTCCCAGGAGTAGTTACAGGCAAACCTCTATCTATTGGTGGTTCATTAGGACGAGAAATGGCGACAGGACGCGGTGTAATGATTATTATCCGTGAATCCCTGGCAGATCATGGTAAATCCCTTGCTGGAGCGCGGGTAGCGATTCAAGGCTTCGGTAATGTGGGTGGTGCTGCGGCAGAATTGCTACATAAAGCAGGGGCGAAAATTATCGCTGTTTCCAGTGGTGCTGGGGGTATATTTTCTGAAGCTGGTCTTGATATTCCTGTTGTTAAAGCCTATGCTGCTGAAAACCGCCGCAGTGTAATGGGATTTCCCCAAGGTAAACCTATTAGTAATGCAGATTTGCTAACTTTATCCTGTGATGTACTAATTCCCGCTGCATTAGAAAACCAAATTAGTCAAGAAAATGTTAATCAAATCAAAGCGCAATTCATCGCGGAAGCTGCTAATGGTCCAGTAACTTTAGAAGCTAACCGAGCTTTAGAAGCCCGTGGTGTTACCGTCTTACCAGATATTTTAACCAATGCCGGGGGTGTGGTGGTAAGTTATTTAGAATGGGTACAAGGTCTTTCTTACCTGTTCTGGGACGAAGAACGAGTTAACAAAGAAATGGAACATTTAATGGTTCAAGCTTACCGTAAAGTGATTCATGAGTCAAAGGTAAGGGGGGTAAATCTGCGGTTAGCTGCTTATACTTTGGGTGTAGGTAGGGTGGCTCAAGCTTTAACTGATAGAGGTTTATATCCTTAGTTATGTTTTTAATCTAAATTAAGTAGGGTGTGTTATGGTTTTAGCCTAACCCACCTTTCTATAATTTTTGTACATTATCTACATAGCAACCATTGATTTATTTAAAGATATGTTTGGCTGTTTCAGCAAAATGATTACCCACATTCCACACTTCATGATGAAGTATAAGCCCTTTTAATAGTTATTCTTAATAAGGGTTAAAAGATTACGTATTAAACCTGAAAATCTTTCATAAAATATGTATTGTAAAAAACAACAAGAAATAAAATTACGGAAATATTTTCATATTAGGAAATGAAGTAATGAACTGCGGAATATGGATTTTAGTAAATCAAGAAGAATAATAACCAAGTAGTAACTGAGAGTTTTAATATCAGTATACAAAAAAGTTGTCAAAATACTTGGCAAATAAAAGATCATCTGCTATACTAGTTTCATACCCAAAAACCTAATCCCCTAATCCCCTGTCCCTACGGGGATGTAGAGACGTTCCTCGGATCGTCTCTACTCTTTTATATTGATATATTGATGTTGCAGGTTTCTGAAATTTTAGATATTAAATTTTAAACCTCAAACCCAAAATCCAAAATCCAGTTAGGCCCTATCTAATCAGCATTGAGAATTTTGGGAACTCGGAAAAAATCACCTTCCTGTTGAGGTGCGCTGTTGAGGATTGCTTCTCTTTCAGGATAGGGTTGGAGAATGTCCTCTCTAGTGACATTGCTGACATCAATAGCTCTGGTTGTTGGTACTACATTACTAACATCCAGTTGATTTAGTTGTTCAATATAATCCAGAATACTACCCAATTGAGTGGTAAATTGTGTTTCTTCATCTGCTGTCAATTCTAAACGAGCGAGATTAGCAACTTTACGAACTAGTTGACTATCAATCATAATTTATCAGTTGTTAAGTAGGTTGGCGTTAAAAATTGTCGTTATGACAAGGGAACAGGGAACAGGGAACAGGGAACAGGGAACAGGGAACAGGGAACAGGGAACAGGGAAC
>LJOT01001014.1 GCA_001672075.1 Anabaena sp. CRKS33 | reverse complement strand
GTGGTGCGGCGAAGACTTAATAGCTCTTTGCACTCTTGCTCTTTTACCCTTCTTCACCTTCGCCATAGGCGATAATTTTTTTGTCTGAATCAGGATATCCAGGATTAAAGGATTAACAGGATTGTAATTTGATGATTGATAGATGAGATTCATATATTTATTCTTCTATCTCACTTCATGAATATTCACTTTCCTCTATACTAATCATTAACAACTAACCAATAATCAAACAATCACATCCTGTACATCCTCAAATCCTGGACATCCTGATTCAGACAACCACAACATTCACCACAACACAAAAAATCAAACAATCACATCCTGTACATCCTCAAATCCTGGACATCCTGATTC
>LJOT01000539.1 GCA_001672075.1 Anabaena sp. CRKS33 | reverse complement strand
TAAGGAATATAAGTTCTGGCCAAGTGTGGGGAGAATTGACGCGGCTTTTGGGGATAGGAATTTTGTTTGTTCTTGTTTACCGATGGAGGCTTATAGTTAGATAATTGTAGGGTGCGTTATTGCAATGTAACGCACCGTTTTGATTTTTTTATTGGGCGTTGCTGATTTGAGGTATGAAAATAAAAATCTAATAATCTGAAGTATTGGCCATGTAATAGTTTAGCGATCACTAATAAATAAAAATCATAGCCGAAATCAGCAACGCCGATTTTTTTATTGAATTGTTATGGCTTGATTTCTGTTGTTTCTGCAATCTTATTAAAGGAGTCAACAGCCAAAGTGAAAAAGCCACTAATTGCTGTTTCAGTATAAATCCACTTCTCTTCACCAACCGTTTTAATATTTGGTAGGGTTTTTAAAACAATTGCGTAACTAGGCTGATGAGGATAAATAAAATCTGTTCCGTTTTGAATCTTATTCTCCCATAAAATTCGAGCTATATCGTAATACATTAAACTGGATTTTAAACCAAGTTGCATAAAACTACACTTATTGTTATGAGTAACTTTTTTTTGCAACAATATTAAATCAATGTAATATTTCCTAAACTCAAGGTAATTAATACTTACACCAATTCTTGTATTTAATTCATCAACAGCTTTATATAAGTCTAAAGTAGTTTTATCTTTGCATACAAATTTTTTTTTATTTATATTTTGCTTTACTGTCTGTACATTAGCACTACTAGCAACACTGGACACAGTAACGGATAAAAACAGACTACTAATACTAACTACACTGGCAACAGCTAAATTGATTACTTTGCTTTTCATTCTTTACACCATTAAAACGTCAGTAAGCATTATAAAACAACTTAGTTTGTAGTTTGTAGGGTGCGTTAATAAAATGTAACGCACCATTTTGATTTTTTTATTGAAATGGTGCGTTACTAAATAAGTAGTGCGATCGCTGATCTTGTAGGTTGGGTTGAGGAACGAAACCCAACATTTTACCCAAAATATGATGATTAATTTGTTGGGTTTCACTGCGTTCTACCCAACCTACAGTTTGTATGGTTCGTTGGTATTTTGTAGGTTATTGGTGGAGTGTTGAAATTGTAATTGTCAGAATCAGGATGTCCAGGATTTTAGGATTTACAGGATTGTGATTTGTAGATTATTGGTGGGATGCTGAAATTGTAATTGTCAGAATCAGGATGTCCAGGATTTTAGGATTTACAGGATTGTGATTTGTAGATTATTGGTGGGATGATGAAATTGTAATTGTCAGAATCAGGATGTCCAGGATTTTAGGATTTACAGGATTGTGATTTGTAGGTTGTTGGTGGGATGCTGAAATTGTCATTGTCTGAATCAGGATGTCCAGGATTTTAGGATTTACAGGATTGTGATTTGTAGATTATTGGTGGGATGATGAAATTGTAATTGTCTGAATCAGGATG
>LJOT01000250.1 GCA_001672075.1 Anabaena sp. CRKS33 | reverse complement strand
TTTTATGATAATTTTCTCTATTTTAACCCAGATTGCACCAGCCAGAGACTGGTGTAAATGCCATTTTTTTCTAACAGTTGTTCATGAGTTCCTGCTTCTACTAATTTACCATGTTCCATGACATAAATACAATCAGCGTTGCGAATTGTCGAAAGACGATGAGCTATGGCTATAGTAGTTCTATTGACGGTAATTCGTTCTAGGGAACGTTGAATTGCGGCCTCGGTTTCATTGTCTACTGCTGAAGTAGCTTCATCTAAAATGAGAATTGGTGGATCTTTTAATACTGCGCGAGCGATCGCAATTCGTTGTCTTTGTCCTCCAGATAATTTTTGTCCTCTTTCCCCTACTATTGTCTCATAACCTTGGGGTAAATTCATAATAAAATCATGAGCTTCTGCTATTTTCGCGGCCATGATGATCTCTTCATTAGTAGCAGTGAAAGTACCATAGGCAATATTTTCTCCCACTGTACCATGAAATAGAAAGACATCTTGACTAACTAAACCAATAGCGCGGCGTAAATCTCGTAAATTTAACTGTTGTAAATCAATTCCATCCAAAGTTATTTTACCATTTTGTACTTCATAAAAACGCAGTAATAACTTAACTAAAGTGCTTTTACCTGAACCTGTTGAACCGACAATAGCAATTGTATTTCCCGCTGGAATTTCTAAAGATAAGTTTTTGATAACTGGGTTTCGATTCTGATAAGCAAAGCTGACATTTTTAAATTCTAAAGCTCCCCGAATCATATCTATAGGTAAATCAATATTTCCCCCAGGAATTGCCATGGGAGTATCTAATAAATCCATGACTCGATTAGTAGAAGCCATAGCTCTTTGATATAAATCAAAAGTATCTCCTAATCTGGTTAATGGCCATAATAAAAGCTGCACTAAAAACACCAAAGAACTATAAGCACCGACAGCCAATCTTCCGGCTACTGTTTCCATACCGCCGAATAATAGCAATATGGTAAAAGCGATTAAAATGAACATCCGAATGATGGGAATATAAGCCGCAGATAAGGCGATCGCTTGTCCATTACTGTGACGATAAGCATTACTTTCTAATTCTACACGAGCAGATTCATAATCTTCCGCTGTAAAACTTTTAATAGTAGTAATTCCGCTCAAATTATTAGACAATCTGCTATTTAATAAACCTACTTTTTCCCGAACTTCAGCATAACGAGGGGCGAGAAATTTCTGAAAAACTATCGAACCACCGAGAATAAAAGGCATGGGTAAAATTGCCATCCCAGCTACACTAGGAGCTAAAATAAAAAACGCACCACCAACGATGATAATAGTTGTCGTGACTTGAATAATATCATTTGCACCCACATCTAAAAACCGCTCTAATTGGTTAATATCATCACTAAGGATAGACATCAAACCCCCCGTACTGCGTTCTTCAAAATAAGCTAATTCTAATTCTTGCAGGTGTTTATATGCGGACAATCTTAAGTTATGCTGAATATTCTGCCCCAAATTGCGCCATAATAATTTATAGGCATATTCAAACAATGATTCCAACACCCAAGTAATCACCGTCAACAAGGATAAAATCAGGAATTGCCCATAAATATCTTTGACACCTAACCCAGCAATGATAGAATTATCTTGCTTGACTACCACATCCACCGCAATCCCAATTAATACAGGTGGTGCTAAATCAAAAACTTTATTCAGGATAGAAGCACCAATGGCCAGCCGAATTTGTTTAGTATACTTATGTCCATACTTAAATAGACGCTGGAGAGGATGTACAGAATTTGTACGTCTTTGTGATAATCGGGGAGATTTCAATGGTATATTCACATTAATTGCTAATTATTAATTGCTAATTACTTACAATTAATATTACCATATAATCAAGTTAATTCAGTTATGAAAATGGAAATAATAGATACAATTATCTTCCTTCAGGAATAAATTGGCTTCTATCGTCATCGAACCTTGACGATTATTGTTAACTTCTAATTTGGCAAACTCCAGTTTTAGCAATTATATTAGAAAAATATTATCGCCGAAATTATTCTCAAGCAAAACCGGAGCGTTAATCAACGGTATAATGACATAGCCTAGAAACCAGATGTGCTAATTTTATCGGCAATTGTTAGCTTTTTTGGGGCGGAATATGTCATATCAATCTTGATTTTGTTCAAAAATGCTAGTAATGTGATCAAATCTCACTCCCAAAACCTAAACCAGACGTAAAACTAGACAAATCATATTATGTCTACTTCCAATCATCAGCAACTCTCACTCCCAGAAGCCAGGAAAATACTCAACAAATTCAACTGTCTGGATATCGCCCCCATTCTGAAACCGTCGGAGAAAATTCCTACCCGTGAGGCATTAATTTTTGTCACCAGTCTGACTGATTATCAAATTTTAGGTATTTGTGCTGATACAGCCGCAGAGGGAATTTTAGCCATGAAAACCTATTCTCGCGCTTTGGGTTATCAACCACCAACTGATTTACCGCAACCAGAAGGACCAGTTTACATCAAATTAAATGGCAAAAATGGCTTGTGTTATCTCGATTCCTATTCTGGTCATCATCGGGGAGTGCTAGTATCTTGTCAGTCCTATCAAGAGGGAGGAGTTAACGAAATGTATGGACATTTACCCCTCGATTTATTTGTCTAGAATTTCGTTTACAATCATCTTTAGGGTGGGCATTGCCCACCCCATTCTTAATCACTAATTACCAGATAATATGAGCCTTGTTACGTTACAGTCAGTTAAAAAAGATTTTGGAATTAAAGAACTCTTAAAAGATGCTAATTTTAGTCTTGATACTAATGACAAAGTTGGTTTAATTGGTACTAATGGTTCTGGTAAATCAACTTTATTAAAAATGATCGCCGGCTTAGAATCAATTGATAGCGGCCAAATTTTAGTTAATTCCGGTGCGAAAATTGTTTACTTGCCCCAACAGCCAGATATAGACGAAAATCACACAGTTTTAGAACAGGTATTTGCTGACAGTGGTGAACAAATGCACCTAGTTAGAGAGTATGAAGAATTATCTGATAAATTGGCACATTATCCCGATGATAGTCAATTAATGTCTCGTCTTTCCAGTGTCATGCAGCGCATGGATGCCACAGGTGCATGGGAAGTAGAAACCAATGCTAAAATCATTTTAACAAAATTAGGAATTGCTGATTTTGATGTCAAAGTTGGTACATTATCAGGGGGATATCGCAAGCGCATTGCTTTAGCAGCAGCTTTAATATCAGAACCTGATTTATTATTAATGGATGAACCGACAAACCATCTTGATGCCCTGTCTGTAGAATGGTTACAAAGTTATTTAAATCGCTATCGTGGCGCACTTTTATTAATTACCCATGATCGTTATTTTCTAGATAGAGTGACTAATAGAATTATCGAAATTGATCGAGGTGATATTTACACTTATACAGGTAATTATTCCTATTATTTAGAAAAAAAGGCCTTAGCTGAAGAGTCCGCTATTAGCACTCAACGGAAACATCAAGGAATCCTACGACGAGAATTAGAATGGTTAAAAAAAGGACCAAAAGCTAGAAGTACAAAGCAAAAAGCCAGAATTGAACGCGCTCATGCTTTGCGAGATACTGAATTTAAACAACTTAATGGTAAGGTTGATATTTCTACCATTGGTCGTCGCATTGGTAAGAAAGTTATTGAACTGAAAAATGTTAGTAAAGGCTACAATGATAGAACCTTAATTAAGGATTTTACTTATGAATTTAGTCCAGAAGATAGAATCGGTATTATTGGTGGAAATGGTGCAGGAAAATCTACCTTAATGGATATTATTACCGCCAGAGTCAAACCAGATTCTGGTATTGTAGAAATTGGTAGTACCATTCATATTGGTTATTTTAACCAACATTCAGAAGAATTGTTAACGGCTGTGAATGAAGATCAGCGAGTAATTGATTATATTAAAGAAGAAGGAGAATTTATTGAAATATCCGACGGAACTAAAATCACTGCTTCCCAAATGTTAGAGAGATTTTTGTTTCCGGGAAATCAACAATATGCACCCATTTATAAACTTTCTGGAGGAGAAAAACGCCGTTTATTCCTATTGCGTATTCTTATTAGCGCTCCCAATGTGTTAATTTTAGATGAACCGACTAATGATTTAGATGTCCAAACATTAGCAGTATTAGAAGATTATCTGGAAGATTTTAATGGTTGTGTAATTGTAGTTTCCCATGATCGTTACTTTTTAGATCGGACAGTAGATACAATTTTCGCTTTGGAAGCAGGGGGAAGTTTACGTCAATATCCAGGGAATTATTCAATTTATTTAGATTATAAAAAAGCTGAGGAAGCAGAAAAACAGGAAACACCAAAAACTGTAATTGTCGAAAAGGTGACATCTCCAGTTATAGAGACTAAAAAACGCCGCAGGTTATCCAATTGGGAAAGACGGGAATTTGCAGAATTAGAAGAAAAAATTGCCAAATTAGAAGCGGAAAAAACAGCATTAGAAAAGAAATTAGCAACTATGGCGGGGAATTATAGCGAAGTGCAAAAACTCTATGAAGAGGTGGAAAATCTCAAGAAAAATATTGATTTGTCCACGGAACGTTGGTTAGAATTAGCGGAAATGGAGTCTTAGATAGTAGTTAAGTAGGTTGGCGTTAAAAATTGTCGTTATGACAAGGGAACAGGGAACAGGGAACAGGTTTTGGGTAACTTTACTTTTCGTTACTTATGTTGGTTTTTTTCCGTTTCTCGTTCCCAGTCTCCGACTGGGAATGAAATCAATAAGGCTATGCCTTCCATATATGATATAATTTCGTGATAAAACACTGAATTTTCATCATTAAAATAATGTTTGAACTTTATGAAAATCAAGAAAATAGAATATTTCACGGTGATGCTGTCAGCATTATATCAAATCATATTCCCTCAGAATCAATTGATTTAATTTTTGTTGATCCTCCATATAATATAGGTAAAAAATTCTCTAATTTTCATGACAAATGGGATTCAGAACAAGAGTATATAAATTGGTCATATCAGTGGCTTGATGAATGTATCCGCACCTTAAAACCAAATGGCACAATCTATGTAATGACAAGTACACAAGCAATGCCTTATTTTGACATTTACTTGAGAAAAAAATTAACTATTCTCAGTCGTATAATCTGGCATTACGATAGTTCTGGAGTGCAAGCTACAAAATATTTTGGTTCAATGTATGAACCTATTCTTCATTGTGTAAAAGATAAAAATAATTATATTTTTAATGCAGACGATATCAAAATTGCAGCGAAAACTGGCGCAGAACGTAAATTAATTGATTACAGAAAATCAGTACCAACTCCCTATAATACAGAAAAAGTCCCTGGTAATGCTTGGTATTTTCCTCGGGTGAGATATCGCATGGAAGAGTATGAAAATCATCCTTCACAAAAACCGGAGTCATTGTTAGAAAGAATTATTTTGGCCAGTAGTCATGAAGGTAGCTTAATACTTGATCCTTTTGCGGGAACTTTTACCACTGCTGCTGTAGCTAAACGCTTAGGGAGACAATCTATTAGTATTGAATCTCAAACAGAATATTTAAAAATTGGGTTAAGACGAGTTTTGG
>LJOT01001013.1 GCA_001672075.1 Anabaena sp. CRKS33 | reverse complement strand
AGGAGACCCCCACCAAAACTGTACTCAGTTTGGTGATGGGAGGAATGGAGGGTTAATTGTGAAACGTCCCTTGAGTAATTTTGTGCGTTAGCACAAACAGCGAGAGGGACAGTTGAGCAATCAACAAGTCTTTTATACTGCATACGAATAACCATCCTTTGCGTGAATGCGTTTACAAAACTTATGTGATATTCCTTGAATCAATCCATTTTTAGTAGAAATATTGAAACTACCAGTTGAACGAATAGCCACTTTTCCTACATAAGTACCAATCTTTTTACCAGCGGTGACAACTGCTTTAGCAATATCGCCAGTTTGAAAACCAAAATGTATTTTTTCTCTCGGTACGTGCCTA
>LJOT01001012.1 GCA_001672075.1 Anabaena sp. CRKS33 | reverse complement strand
ATCTTTGTCCAGGCTAACATTACCCGCAAGGAGGGACTTCATGTCCAACGTATTTGTTTTAGATACCAACTTCACGCCATTAAACCCAATTCATTCAGCACAGGCTAGACAACTATTGAGAAACACAAAAGCAGCAATATTTAGACAGTTTCCGTTCACAATTATTCTCAAAAAATCGCGTCCTGACTCACCAATATTACCCCTAAGATTAAAGATTGACCCGGGTGCAAAATTCACGGGAATGGCATTAGTTAATGATTCAACTGGCGAGGTTGTATTTGCTGCTGAATTAAAACATAGAGGCTTTGCAATTAGAGATGCTTTAACTTCTAGAAGGCAATTAAGACGTTCTAGA
>LJOT01001011.1 GCA_001672075.1 Anabaena sp. CRKS33 | reverse complement strand
TTTTCAAGGAGAAACAGCCATTGGTAATTTAGAAACAGAAAATATTGTGGTTAAAGGTGGTAATTCTGGACAAAAAGTAGTAACAGAAATTATCCCCCAAGAAAATAGGTAATACAGCAGTTCCTGGTATTGCGTAACAGCTTAACGATAATCTCTGACCAACTGGGGACACCCCTACTTTTGAAACCCTTTACGTTGTCCATAATATATGGTTTTAAATTTGACCTGATTTGTTAACGGATGATAAATAGTGTAGGTAGCTTCTCCTGGGGTTCGTCCCACATTTCCTACCCCAACTACTTGACGGGAACTGGTGGTGACTATTTCTGGGGAAAATTGACTATCTAGAGTGGTA
>LJOT01000538.1 GCA_001672075.1 Anabaena sp. CRKS33 | reverse complement strand
TTTATTGGTGGCTACTTGATTTTTAAAAACTATAGCTTTTAATTAGTCGTAAATGTAGTTTTTGTATACTACTTTTTGAAGTGCGGAATGTGGGCTGTAAATCCTAAAATCCTGGACATCCTGATTCAGACAATGACAATTTCATCATCCCACCAGTAACTTACAAATCACAATCCTGAAAGTCCTAAAATCCTGGACATCCTGATTCAGACAATTACAATTTCATCATCCCACCAATAACCTACAAATAACAATCCTGTACATCCTAAAATCCTGGACATCCTGATTCAGACAATGACAATTTCATCATCCCACCAATAATCTACAAATCACAATCCTGAAAATCCTAAAATCCTGGACATCCTGATTCAGACAATGACAATTTCAGCATCCCACCAACAACTTACAAATAACAATCCTGAAAGTCCTAAAATCCTGGACATCCTGATTCAGACAATTACAATTTCATCATCCCACCAATAACCTACAAATAACAATCCTGTAAATCCTCAAATCCTGGACATCCTGATTTTGACAAAAAATATGAATCGAATATTTTAATTATGTTGGGTTGCGTTCCTGAATCTAAGCTACGAATTACTAATATATGGATTCAGGTTTCCAAGGATTAATAATAGAAATACCACATCCTTCAAAATCAGTAACATTGCGTGTTGCTATAGTTGCTTTATGAGTGTAACAAATAGCAGCAATTTGAGCATCAGGTTGAGAAATTGGAGTACCATTTTGTCGTCGTCCAGATGCAATATAAGCAAATGCTGCGGCAGCATTTTGATCAAAAGCTAAAACTCGTCCAGCGAAATCTTCAGAAAACATTAGTTGTGCTGTTTGACTAAGTTCTTCTCGTCGTTTTCCTTCTGGAAGTAAAGCAATACCATAGAGAATTTCTGCTTGAGTAATTGTTGTAGTAAACAAACTCATTAAAGGTTGTGCTGCTACCCATTGACGAACTATTGCTGATCTTTGAGTTTTCATGAGTTCGGAAATGACGTTTGTATCCAGAATAATCATTGTTTAATCGGCAAATATTGACTCTGTGCGAATTGCATCTCTCTCTATTTCCGGTAATTCCAAATCTTCAAAATTAGCAAAACGGGTTTCAATTAGAGTTGCTAAATTGATAGGATTTTGAGGATTTTCTGTGAGAACAAGACGGAGAATTTCTGTAATTTCTTGTTCTAGGGAATGTCCATGTTTTTCTGCTCGTTTTTGTAACTGATTTTTCAGATCATCATCAAGGTTAGAGATTGTGATATTAGTCATAATTAATTGAAAGTTAAAGGATATGTTTATTATACAATATTCACAAAGGAATTTCGCTCTTGCTCTAACTAATTTTTTGCTTGTCTCGTTAACTGTCATGATTCAGCAATTATTTTTGCATTCAATAAAGTAAAAATCCTGTCCAGTTCTAATATTCCTGCTAATTCAGCTTCTTCTGTTGTAG
>LJOT01001010.1 GCA_001672075.1 Anabaena sp. CRKS33 | reverse complement strand
TCAATTGTTCCTGATATAGCAGTTTTTACATGGGAGCATATTCCCTTCCTGGCAAATGGAGAAGTCCCAGATAGATTTGAACAGTCTCCAGATTGGGTAATTGAGATTCTCTCTCCTGAACAGAAATCAAATAAAGTGATTGGGAATATCTTATATTGTATGGAGCATGGGTGTAAATTAGGATGGTTTATTGATCCTGATGATTTAAGTATTCTAGTATTTTTGTGCGATCGCCAACCAATACTGATGGAAAAAACCGATATTCTGCCTGTATTGGCGGGAGTAGAGTTAAAATTAACTGTTGATGATGTATTTGGCTGGTTGAGAATGGCTTAATTAAGCAATAGACAAGGTAAG
>LJOT01000249.1 GCA_001672075.1 Anabaena sp. CRKS33 | reverse complement strand
GGAAGAAAAATATATTCAAGTTGCTCAAAGAAGAATTGAGGAATATAAATCTAGTCTTTTGAATAGATATAGATTTTCTGAGGTAAATCAGGATTTTGTAAATCAAAAAGATACAGAACATTCTCAGCTTCAATTACCTTTTTAGTATTTTTCAATCTTTGCAAATCTAATTTTTGTGATAGGTTTAGATTTGCAAAATTAATTATTTTGTTGTATTTCGTCTACTTTTAGTTGATTTTCTGACATGAGGGGTATTTATATTAAATCCTTTACCTGTATCTCTTAATGGTAATATCTCTCTGAGATTTTCATCAATGAATGAAGGTAAATCTTTTTCATTTTCTAACTGTAAGTGATTTTTAAGCGATAGTTTCTCTTGGTTATTCAAAAGTTCTATAGGCATTGAAACAGAATTTAAGTTAGTTCTATCTATGTGTGGTTTTATATAATCTTGAATATCAATTTCAGGGTTCTGGGAAGCATTATAAACATAACAAGAAAAAGTTTTAACAGGATTACATAGATAAAATTCATAACTATACGGCCAGAAATTTTTAGGAGCAGGTGTTTTTTTAGGGTTACTATTTTTATTGGTTAAATAAATTTTATAATAGTAATTACTCAAAATTTCTTTAAATTTTCGATTACGAATGCTTTGAGTCCAAATCTCAAAACATTGAAACCGTAAAGTTTCATAATCTTGTTTGTCAAAATTGGGGTAGTCGCCTAAAATAAGTACAACTCTTTTTACATATTGGGTTATTACTTGTAAATCTCTTTCGCTTTTAATTGTAAATAACCATTTTGAATCCTCTTTTCTATTAATATTATTTGAGCCACAAGCATAACAAACTTCTTCACTGCGAGCAACTGGTGATTCGCAATCATCACACTTATCCATTTGATCGATACGAGAACAAGATTTAACTTCTGTTCCATCTTCTAAATCATCACCTCTAGCTGCTGTCTTACTTCCTTTAACTCCTGTAATTAAAGATGCTAAATGCTGACCTGGATAACCTATTTTTAAATTAGGTGTTTGATGAGTAATTTTTGACCACTTTAAAGCATTAATTCTAGGTTGTAAAATTAATTCTTCTAGTAAAGCTTTAATCTGAGATTCATTATCATGGATTTTTATAAAGTTAATGTCAGGTTTCATATTTTTATTCCCTAAATAATTCAGATATGCTTACACCTAGAGCGTTGGATATTTTTTCAATATTTATTAGAGTGATATTCTTTTCGGCACGTTCTATCATTCCTATATAGGTACGGTGAAGGTTAGCTTTTTCAGCCAACTCCTCTTGAGAAAGATTTTGCTTTAATCTTTCTTGTCTTATTTTGTGTCCAAACTTAATTAATATTGTTTCTTTCACGGCAAAAAGAGCCTTAATGAAAGCCAAACCAAAAAATACAACAAATACTAACCATAAATCTACATACTATAGTTAGCATTATTAGACATCTGGTGAAAATTATCGTAGAGACAATTCATGAATTGTCCCTACAAGAGTTTCAGGTCATGCACATTGAATTACCCCAGATGTCTATTTAGTGTGAGTTTTAAATAATAATCTGTTGTGTTTTGGACATCAGATAGTTTGTGTTACGCTAAAAGAACAAATCAGTGCTAAACAGGATCAATCATCTGGACATATTAATACATTAATCACTGAGAATAAATTATTCGTCCAAAAAGTAAAAAAGTGTTATCTGTCGAGATACAATTAGTATCAAATAATCTGCCACCAGGAGAAACAATTCAAGTTCCATTGGGACAAAATATCAACCGTCAAAACAATGCTATTGATCTTTAAACCAAAATAGACTGACATAATTATGTTGACATCTGCAATTAACAATGAAAATGCAAACGCCATCCAATTAATTAAAGAAGGTGTAGCTATAAGCGATCGCTCTCATTGGGGTCGTATCCGTGTTTCTGATGATGACAGATTACGCTTTTTACACAATCAAAGCACAAATGATTTTCAAGTCCTCAAACCCGGTCAGGTTCGTGATACTGTCATGGTGACATCCACAGCCCGGACGATTGATTTAGTCACTAGTTATGTATTAGATGATGCTGTTTTGCTCTTAGTTTCCCCTAACCGTCGTCAGCTACTCATGCAATGGTTAGATCGTTATATCTTCTTTGCAGATAAGGTCAAATTAACTGATATTACCGCAGAAACGGCGACTTTTAGCCTGATTGGACCCCAAAGCCATGGTATTATCGAAAAATTAGGCGCTGGTGATTTAATTGGTCAACCTTATGGTAATCTCGTATCAATAGATGAAATAATATTTGCTACTGGTAGTGGTTTAGCTATACCGGGATATACTCTAATTTTACCAGTCACCAATAAAGAAACATTGTGGAATAAAATCCTCAGTTATGGTGCTGGAGAATTAAGCGATCGCGCCTGGGAAATGTTACGAATAGTACAAGGTCGTCCCGCTCCAGATGCGGAACTTACGGATGATTATAACCCCTTAGAAGTTGGTTTATGGCAGACAATTTCCTTTAACAAAGGTTGTTATATCGGTCAAGAAACCATTGCCAGATTGAATACATACAAAGGTATAAAACAATATCTTTGGGGTATTCATCTCCATGGTGCGGCTGAACCAGGAACAATCATCACCATTGGCGAAGAAAAAGTAGGTAAACTCACCAGCTATACAACCACCCCAGATGGTCATTTTGGACTAGGTTACATCAAAAGTAAAGCTGGTGGAGTCGGTTTAAAAGTGCAAATTGGGGAAACAGAGGGAGAAATAGTAGCTATTCCCTTTGTTTCTCACGAATATCCCTTGAATAATGGGTAATTAACTAACTTAATCCCAAATTTTTTATGGGAAGCTACACAGAATTATCAATGAATTAATCATGAATTAATTCTGATATTTTATACAGCTTTATCCATTTCCTCTACCCCGACAAAATTCATCTATCCAAGAAGGTAAACTACTGCTAGAATGAGATGCAGCAAAGAGAATATTTTGGCTGGGGATTTTGGGGATTTCAGTAGCTATTTGTTCCCTTCCCACGGGAACAGGTGGTTTAACTAAAGAAAGATCATCAACTGGCGTGGCCACTGCAACTACTGAAACACCCGTATTCATTTTCAATAACACCTGTTTGCGTTCTTTAGTTACAGATAAATCTGTCAATGGGATACGAATAAAAGAGGTACTAACAATCTCATTTTTCGCTGTAGAATGCTGAGATCTCAAGCTATTTAATTCCTGTTCAGGATTGAAGTGTAAACCTAAAGCCGCAATTATTTGATCAGGATTATTATTTAAATCCAAAATAAAAGGCAGTATTTTTTTTAACTCCGATTCTAAAATAGATAAAGTAGCGATTATGTAACCAGAAGAAGGACGGCGTATACCATCATAATCTTTCCAAATTCGCATTTTAACTAACCAAGAACGATTTTGTTCATAATAACTCAGCCACTTGATTTTTAATGATTGACGTAGATGCTCAATATCCATTTATTCCCTCCCTTCTAATTTGCACCTGATAGAATTTATATATTTTCAGTAATTTTTATCTGTTCTATAAAACTTACCCAGAATTACCAAAGTCTATGGGACTTAGGCAAGTATCACAAAAAATTAAATTATAATCTTTTGTTTGTAGTCAGGGCTTTAGCCCTGAAGACTGTTCTCATAGCCTCTCAAACATAAGACTAAAATCCTGACTACGATCTCATATATTAAACTGCAATCCTCATCTGGCTAAATCCTGTGGTGCGGGCATCCTGCCTGCTATAATTATACAAATTAAATGCAGTACAGATTATGCTAGTCACGTAGTAATTCCGCCATTATGCAACGCCAGCATCCTAATTAATCATCAGTCCTTTGCTTGCTAACCATTCACTATTAAATATGCGTGATTGATAGCGAGAACCACTATCACACAAGATAGTAACAATAGTATGTCCAGGTCCTAATTGTTTGGCTAAAGCCACAGCCGCAGCCACATTAATTCCTGTTGAACCACCCATCAATAAACCATCTTTTTTTAATAGTTGATAAACAACACGCAAAGCTTCTAAATCATCAATTTGGATAGCATCATCAATAGGTGCGCCTTCCATATTAGCTGTAATTCTGCTATTACCAATACCTTCAGTAATGGAATTACCTTCTATTTTGATTTCCCCGGTTTTGATATAACTATATAGTCCACTACCCAAGGGGTCAGCAACTACACATTTAACGCCGGGATTTTGTTCTTTTAGGTACATGGCGACACCTGCATAAGTACCACCCGTACCCGTGGCCGCTACCCAACCGTCTATTTTACCATCTGTCTGTTGCCAAATCTCTCTACCTGTGGTTTGATAATGAGCAAAACGATTAGCTAAATTGTCAAACTGATTAGCCCATAAGGCGTTTTCCATTTCTGCGGCAATTCTCCCAGATAGTTTGACGTAATTATTGGCATCTTTGTAGGGTACAGCAGGAACAGTACGAACTTCTGCACCCAAGGTAGTTAAAGCATCTATTTTTTCTTGAGATTGGGTGTTAGGAATAATAATCAAACATTTGTAACCTTTGACATTGCAGATATGCGCCAGTCCAATTCCAGTATTTCCCGCAGTTCCTTCGACTACTGTACCACCAGGTTTAAGCAGTCCTTTTTTTTCTGCATCTTCTATAATGTAAAGCGCAGCCCGATCTTTTACAGAACCACCAGGGTTCAGAAATTCGGCTTTGGCTAAAATATCACAACCTGTTTGTTCACTAAAACTGTTTAAACGAATTAGTGGTGTATTCCCAATTGTACCGACAAATCCATTTTTAATATCCATGTTGAATTTACTTGATTTCTTCCCAATTAAATTTTGACATTGATTGAGTAAGAGTTGGGGTTAATCAACGGCTATATAAATAACTTATATCTCTATAACAAAATATCCAAATTATTTAATCAATCTTGTAATTTCAGAATTTGCGGTTATTATTTCCCTACTGCGGAGATTGATTTTGGAAATAATAATCTTAGTAATTCAAAACTCTATATATATGGACGCACTATTTTCTACCAATAACATCATCATAGCCGAAACTCAAAACACTGTCAAGCCCCTTGGCTGAAATTACCGAAACTCGTGAAATTATTGATAAAATTCTCAATAATCATGAGAATGAACCCCTGTTTATTGAGAAAGTGATTTTTTCCCAAAATCTTATATAAATAACTTATATCCCTAGAACAAAATATCCAAATTATTTAATCAATCTTGTATTTCCAGAAGTTGCGGTTAATATTTCCCTACTGCTGAGATTGATTTTGGAAATAATAATCTTAGTAATTGAAAACTCTATATATATGGGCGCACTATTTCCCATAAATAACATCATCATACCGGAAACTCAAAACACTGTCAAGCCCCCCGGCTGAAATTACCGAAACTCGTGAAATTATTGACAAAATTCTCAATATTCATGAGAATAGACCCCCCTTTATTGAGAAAGTTCTTTTTTGCCAAAATCTCATACAAATAACTTATGTCCCTATAACAAAATCCCCAAATTATTTAATCAATCTTCTAATTTAGATAAAAACCTCTATATTTCTCTTTTCTCTGCGTCCTCTGCGGCTCTGCGAGAGCAAAAAACCACTATCATCATCTTCTTAATCGTAGCTTAT
>LJOT01000537.1 GCA_001672075.1 Anabaena sp. CRKS33 | reverse complement strand
TCTTCATCCTCTTCTTCATACTCCCCATTCTCTAACTCTGTACTCCGCACTTTTTAAGATAGTTCTTCCTTATCAAGATGATCTTAACATATTTAAAATCCTTTGTCAATACCTAAAAAGCAAATTTTTCACGGTTTTTGCGTTTTGTGATAAATGAAGTGCGGAATGTAGGTTAAACAATTTAAACAGAGAAATTATCACCTAAATAGTATTGTCGCACCAAAGGATTATTATAGAGTTCATCAGCATGACCAAAGGCGAGAATTTGTCCTTCGCGCATGATATAAGCACGGTTTGTAATGGACAGGGTTTCACGGACATTATGATCTGTGATTAATACACCCATACCACGTTCGCGTAATTGACCGACAATTTCCTGAATTTCAGAGACAGCAATGGGGTCAACTCCCGCAAAGGGTTCATCTAAAAAGAGGAATTTTGGTCCATCCTTACCTGCGGCCAAAGCTCTAGCCAATTCTGTCCGTCGTCTTTCACCTCCAGAAAGTTGAATACCTTTACTATCGGCCACTTTTTCTAAGCGAAACTCCCGCAATAAAATATGTAATCTTTTTCCCCATTCTCTTCTAGGAACTTGAGTTTGTTCAAATACTAGGATAATATTTTCTTGCACTGAAAGATGACGAAATACACTTGGTTCTTGAGCTAAGTAGCCAATACCTAATCTAGCCCTTTTGTGCATGGGAAGATCAGTAATATCAAAATTATCTAACCACACTTTACCATGATTAGGTTTTTCTAAACCTGTAGCAATATAAAATGTCGTTGTTTTTCCAGCGCCATTGGGACCGAGTAAACCGACAACTTCTCCTTGGTTGACAGAAAGGCTAACGTGATTAACAATTAATCGTTTACCGTAGGATTTCTGGATATTCTCTAAAACAATTTTCACGCTTAGGTTTTTCCCTGGTAGTAAATGCTAATTAGAACGCTTTAGGGATGGTGTTTTCGGGGCTGGTTTAGTAGTTTGTCTTGGGGAGTCCTCTATCATGTAGATTGATTCTACTTGACGATTAGACTGGGGTAAAGCAATAAATTTACCTTCGTCAATTAAATAGGTGACTTTTTCTGCACGAATACTATTAGTACCCTGTTGTAAAATGTAAACATTGCCACTGAAATCAATCCTTCTTTCCTTGTTGAAGTATTGTGCTTGAGCGGAAGTGGCTTGAATTTGACGAGCCGGATACAGCATTTGCACATTACCACGGGCGGTAATTACTTGGGTTTTCGCATCATATTCCTGAATATCAGAGCGGATAGTCAAAGGACGATTGCCCCCAGGTTGGGCTATAGCAGGTTGGATTTGGTTAGACAATGTCACAGTACCTACAAAGGAAATTGGCAGCAATAAAGCCAATCCTAAGCGGCTTATCTGTGATTTTAGCAATTGATAAGAAGGTATCATAAAAGTCAGGCAATAGGGAATAGATAGGGAATAGGGAACGGAGAAATAAA
>LJOT01001009.1 GCA_001672075.1 Anabaena sp. CRKS33 | reverse complement strand
CTCGCCGTAGCGAGGCAGCTCAGATGGCCAAGCAAGGAGATCCATCCTTGCTCAAAGGAACCCGCTACTGGTGGCTCAAGGGGGTGGATAAACTCAGCAATGAGGTGCGGGTGAAATTTGAAGCTCTCCGAAAGGAAAATCTCCGAACCTCCAAGGCGTGGAAGCTAAAAGAGGACTTCATGCCCTTTTGGCAGCAAGAAAATAGCTCCAAGGCTCTGGAATGGTTTAACGCATGGTGTGAGGAGGTTGCCAAGAGTAAGGTCCCTTCCATGCTGAAGGTCGCTCGTAGCCTCAAGCGTCATCTCTCCGGCCTTCTGGCCTTCTTCACCCATCCTATCAGTAACGCCATGGCAGAGGG
>LJOT01001008.1 GCA_001672075.1 Anabaena sp. CRKS33 | reverse complement strand
GTACCGTGGTGGATACCACTATCTACGCTGATATGTGGTGCAATTTCCATAGATACCTTCTCCGTTTGCTATTTTTTTATTGTGCCTGGAAATCTAGCTTTTGATTTTCATACCGCCATTATCCAACGCCAGAATTTTCTTCCCCTGTTCCCTGTTCCCTGTTCCCTGTTCCCTCTTTCTACTCTTTCTAATAATGATTCCCGACTTTCCGGTGGTGTACTGCTGTCATGGCATCAGGATTTGATACTCTACCGGCGTAGGCTGTGCTGTATACTGCCCAATGATCACCACAGTCCATGCGGCTGACTACTTCACATTCTACGTATGCTAGGGCATCTGTAAGTATGGGTGCGCCATTT
>LJOT01001007.1 GCA_001672075.1 Anabaena sp. CRKS33 | reverse complement strand
AAATAAGCCGCATTTTGAATATCCCAAGATTCATCCTTTAAACCTGCAATTACTAAATCTAAACCCTGTTCTCCATAATTCACAGCTTGCTCAAGTGCAGCAATTCTCACCTTTGCATCTGGATTTTGCAACCGCAACTTTACCCCTTCAATACCACCTAAAACGGCTGCACCTTCTAGTGATGGACTATTACCACCAAGCACAGCATCGTATTCTCGCGGTTGTTGTGGATGATTCATGATTGGTTAATGGTTGGTTTGATGTATGCTGTATATAAAATAGCATATTTAGGGAATTTGGTTATTTGTTTACATAATTTTAAGATTGTCAGAATCAGGATGTCAAGGATTTAAGGATAT
>LJOT01001006.1 GCA_001672075.1 Anabaena sp. CRKS33 | reverse complement strand
CTGCAGCCGAGCCATGAACTCGGGTTTCATTTCCTGCTTGCCGCAGTGGCGGCAGCGGAACTCGGCTTCGGTGAAGTTGGGGTAGTCGGCCCAGTTCACGTTTTCTTGCGCTTGTCGTAGACCGACCAACCCACGCCAGCCAGCGCTGCGCCACCGCTGACGATGGCGTCAATGGTTCCACCATCGACGCCGTACTTGACAGCGAATCCGCCAGCCAGTGCGGTCAGAATGTGGCGCACCAGCGCCTGAATGATCATCGCGTTCATGTGAGTCCTTTCACTTTCGAGCCTCTGATTTGATGTGCTCCCAGGCCGCCACGGCCAGGAACATTACGACGGCCCAGAGTCCAGCCGCCGTTA
>LJOT01001005.1 GCA_001672075.1 Anabaena sp. CRKS33 | reverse complement strand
CTAATATCAAGTTAATACCATCTAGTTTCCTAACAATTTTCTTAGTGGCTTGGTTTGTAGGGGGTATAGAGGAACTTGTATTTCGAGGATTTTTATTGACCAAATTAGAGCAAAATTATTCAATTTGGTTAGCGGCAATTATTTCCAGTTTAGTTTTTGCTATTTTACATTTAATTTGGGAACAAAGGGAAACTATTCCTCAACTTCCTGGACTATGGTTAATGGGCATGATACTAGTATTAGCCAGATTAACTGATGGTAATAATTTAGGGATAGCATGGGGACTTCATGCTGGTTGGGTATGGGCTATTGCTACAATAGATACATTGGGATTAATTACCTACACAGATAAAATTTCT
>LJOT01001004.1 GCA_001672075.1 Anabaena sp. CRKS33 | reverse complement strand
CTCACGACGGTGGATATGTATGTATGTATGTATGTATGTATGTATGTATGTCTTGGTCTTGGTCTTGGTCTTAGCAGCGGCAATCTCAGGAGGCGCGGCCTGCCAGCCCCGCAAGTGCGTCCCACATGCCAATATGCTATTACCTACTACACCCCTTCCCAATCCCATACACATGCAATCACAAGCACATTGTCAAGCTGCTGCTCTTGAGTCCCACACAGTGACCAAGACAAGACCATGCACGCCTATGTGCCCCAGCCACAGGCCGCACAGTCCACTGCAGTCTGGGGCCGGCCCATTGGGACCCCCTTGCGGGGGCCGGCCGCCGGGGGGTGGGCGGGCCGTGGGGGGGGGGAACAA
>LJOT01000024.1 GCA_001672075.1 Anabaena sp. CRKS33 | reverse complement strand
CTGTCTATAGATTCCATAGCTTGAATTTCTGCTAAAGCTTGTCTAAAGTCCCCTTCTCGGACATCATGGGTGACAACCACAATTTCCGCTAGTTCTCCCTGAAAACCAGTTTGAACTACTGATTCCAAACTTACCCCATAATTGCCAAAACAAGTCCCTAATTTCCCAATAACTCCCGCTTGGTCTTTACTCAGGAAACGGGTATAAAACCGTGTCACTAACTCAGAAATTGGCGTAATTTGGGAGTAATGTTGATGTCTACAAGCTAGGAGAGGATTTAGTTTATTGGTATTAGTTTTGAGAGTAGCTACCAGACTTAATATATCTGATGATACAGCGCTCGCGGTAGCACCAGCACCAGCACCAGGACCGAATAACATCACCTGGCCAATGGGTTCTCCTTCCACAAGAATGGCGTTATAAACACCATTAATACTAGCTAAAGGATGGTTTTGCGGTACTAAAGTAGGATGAACCCTAACTGAAAGTTGGGAATTATCTATATCTAAGTGTTGGGCTATACCTAATAATTTAATGACAAATCCTAATTTAGCAGCATAGGTAATATCTGTTTTTGTGACTTGGCGAATTCCTTCACAATGGACATCTTCTCGATTAATTCGTCCGTCAAACCCTAAAGATGCCAAAATAGCAATTTTATCTCCCGCATCTAAACCATCAACATCAGCAGTGGGGTCAGCTTCAGCATAACCCAATCTTTGAGCATCTGCTAAGACATCATCAAAATCACTACCTTCCGTTTGCATCCTGGTGAGGATGTAGTTGGTTGTGCCATTGACAATACCCATAATAGCATTAATCCGGTTAACGCTTAAAGACTGTTTTAAAGGTTGAACCACTGGAATACCACCACCAACGGCCGCTTCTAGCATGACGTAGACACCAGCTTGGTTCGCAGCAGTAAATATTTCCGCACCAAATCGAGAAATTACGGCTTTATTGGCAGTGACAACGTGCTTACCATTGTTAATAGCTGTGAGGATTAATGTTCTGGCTGGTTCTAATCCTCCCATTAGTTCTACAACTATATCCACCGCTGGATCATTAACAATGGCCTCTAAATCCGTCGTGATCACATCTGGTGATAATTCTACAGCACGAGGTTTAGTTAGCGATCGCACCCCCACCCGATATATTTCAATTTCCTGTAACAGTGGGTGACGGCCTACCTTGTCTTGTAACAGTTGTACTGTACCCGTTCCTACTGTACCTAATCCGAGTATTCCTAATTTAACAACCACAGATTTCGCACCCACAATGAACTTATATAGAAATATAGAACAATAAAACAATTGTAGGCAGAGCATAAGCCCTACCTACTAATTATCTTCTTTTAATTGTCCAATGACCAATGACTAATCACCAATGACCAATGACCAATGACTAAATTAGTATGTTTCTACGTGCCAGCGGTGAGCTTTTTTCAGGTCTTTTTGATAATCACTCCAGCTTACACCTTCTTTGGTCGCCGCAGCGCTTAAAGCCGCATCAATGCCATCTTCCATACCGCGTAAACCACAGATATAAGTGTGGGTTTTAGGATTTTTAATCAATTGCCACAATTCATCAGCGTGTTCCGCTACACGGTCTTGGATGTACATTCTACCACCTTGGGGGTTATTTTGTTCCCGGCTGATAGCATAGGTGAGACGGAAGTTTTGAGGATATTTCTCCTGCATTGCTTCCAATTCTTCTTTATAAAGAATATTGGGAGATGTTGGTACACCAAACAACAACCAGGAAAATCCTTTAAATTGATATTCTGGGTTAGCTTTTCTTTCTGCGTCCTTAAACATCCGCCACAAGTAAGTCCGCATAGGCGCAATACCTGTACCTGTTGCTAACATAATTATATTAGCTTCTGGATCTTCAGGTAACAACATTTCTTTACCAACAGGACCTGTGATTTTGACATCATCACCTGGTTTGATTTTAGTCAGATAGGTAGAACAAACACCATAAACTGTTTCACCAGTTTCAGGATGCTTGTACTCTAGCTGACGAACACACAAGGAGATTGTTTTGTCATCTAGATTATCACCGTGACGAGTGGAAGCAATCGAGTAAAGTCTTAGTTTTTCAGGCTTACCGTTTTTATCCAGTCCAGGAGGGATAATACCGATACTTTGACCTTCTAGATATCTTAAGTCACCAGTAGATATATCAAATTTGAGGTGCTGAACAATACCGATTCCGCCCTCTTTAACTAATGTTTCATTAGAGATACACTTACCAATAAACGGAGCGTTAGGACGATAAATGTTCACAGGAACGTCAGCATGGGCATCTTTTTTTGCTTTTGCTTGAGTCATGGTGTTGCCTTTTTTCTCCTTAGCCGATGATTTAGCAAAGCCTTTCGCCTCACTAGGATTAATCACAGGTGTGACTTTACCATGTTCCTCGTTACTAGCACTCACCTCAGCTTTCACTTCTGTACTAACAGTAACTTCAGATGTAGTAACCGCTACATCTGAAGTTACCAATTTAACTTGGCGATTGACTTGCTGTAAAGCTGTAACAGGTTGAATACTAACAATTTTACCACCTAAGCGAGTGATCCGTCGCATTTCTTGATTCATGCGGTTGTAAGGTACTCTGATGAATACACTGCCACTTTCACGAATTGGGTAGTTGGTTTGATCAGTTTTTTCACTCTGACGCAGACCTATCACTTCGTAAACGAAGACGCGGCTACCTGATTCTATATTGGCAGCACCCTCAACAGCACCTTGATTGTACATTCCTTCTACCACTCCGATATTTACTTAACCGTTTATCAAAAACATCATTCCCATCCTTATGCGAGCTTTAGTTTACCGGATTTTCGGATCACAAAACTGCCCAGATGGGAAAACGACATCATAATTATGATGCCGGCTCACACTCGCCCAAGACCGGTAGGCATGGCAAAAAACACACCTGTTCACCTTCTAAGTTAGAGGATAAGTCCGGGCGAGAATGTTAATAGTGAATCACTTTAATCTTTTTTTCTCGAACTATATAGTTTTAGGTTGATGAAAAAATATTTTACAGCATCTTGATACTGCAAAAACCCCGGCTATGAGGACAAGCCCCTGCCTTTGTTAAAATGTCCCGAAGGCGTACATTATAACTTTGTCTGGATATTCCCCTAAAACTGCTTATCCTATCCTACCATGACAGTGTTAACATACTTGATGATTATAAATTTATAGAGATTTTTTTTGTTTCTGATTAAGGCTTAAAAAAAATTGTATCATCTGTGGCAAAATATTAGGTAGACAACTGCTAGGGGAACTAGATTCTTTCTCAAGGTAAATCTTGTGCGAGTACACTCCCTTCTGTTAAAATCTAGTGCAACACTAAGATTAAATACTTACCAGCGATAAAATTAGGCTCATTCGGACGAGTAACTGCCATTAGCTTACACGTTATCCGTTGAAATCTGTCATCGTTATCCTGGATAGCCAGAACATAGGGGTGTACCATGAGTGTAAGCTCCTCCATTCAAAATCTGTTGTGAGAAAAATTATTGATTGACATTTAGTATTTAGAGAGGATTTATGACAAGTAAGCCGGAACGTGTGGTATTAATTGGGGTAGCGGGAGACTCTGGATGCGGTAAATCTACGTTTTTACGTCGCTTGATTGATTTATTTGGTGAAGAATTTATGACAGTTATCTGTTTAGATGACTATCATTGCCTAGATCGGAAACAGCGTAAACAAACAGGCATAACTGCCCTTGACCCAAGAGCAAACAATTTTGACTTGATGTATGAGCAAATTAAAGCTCTTAAAGAAGGTCAAACAATTAATAAACCGATTTATAATCACGAAACTGGCAATATTGACCCACCAGAAATAATCAAGCCAAATCATGTTATCGTAGTGGAAGGACTGCATCCTTTATATGATGAACGAGTTAGAGAACTATTAGATTTCAGTGTTTATTTTGATATCAGTGATGAAGTCAAAATCGCCTGGAAAATTCAACGGGATATGGCCGAGAGAGGCCACCGCTACGAAGATGTTCTCGCACAAATCAATTCTCGGAAACCTGATTTTGAGAAATTTATCGAACCACAAAGAGAATTTGCGGACGTGGTTCTACAAGTATTACCCACAAACTTGATTAAAAACGATACAGAACGTAAGGTTTTACGGGTACGGATGTTACAACGGGAAGGAAAAGAAGGCTTTGAACCAAGTTACCTATTTGACGAAGGTTCAACAATTCAGTGGACTCCTTGCGGACGCAAACTAACCTGTTCTTACCCAGGTATGCAACTGTACTATGGTTTTGATGTTTACTATGGTCGTTACGTCTCAGTTTTAGAAGTAGACGGTCAATTTGACAACCTTGATGAAGTAATTTACATTGAAACCCATCTAAGCAAAACCTCCACCAAGTATCAAGGTGAGATGACTCATTTATTAGTGCAACACCGCGAATATCCCGGTTCTAACAATGGTACTGGTTTATTCCAAGTATTGACAGGTTTGAAAATGCGTGCTGCTTATGAACGCTTAACAGCCAAAGAAGCAAAACTAGCTGTTGAAGTCTAAATAAGTCTAAAATAGTAGTATTTGGGTGATAACTAGGGAGGGACATTTTTAATTGTTTCCTCCTTTATCAAACTCTTACTCTGTGCGCCTTTGCGCCTCTGCGTGAGAAAAAATCATGCTTTAATTCACTAAATTCCAAAATTCCCAACCTCAACACTTAAGTAGGAACTAACTCACCAGGACGTAATTTAGACCATTTACCTATTTCTGATTGGAAACTGAGACAACCAACAACATCCCATTCCATTTCAATTATCTCGCCTTGTGTGCGAATATTAACATTAATGGTGGGTTCGTGAGGATCAAAATCTGGATTCTCCGTCAGGTGTAACTGTTGGTGCTGGGTTTCTACAGCGTTGTAAGTAACACAGCGGTCTACATAGTGGCAATTCACGCAAATACACATATTAGAACCAACTCTCAAAACCTTTATAGTTAATATAGCTCATGCCAAAATAATCAGCATTAGTTATGGGGTTGATTTTGATGACAATATCCGAATTAGTTGCTTCTCGTCTATCTCCTGAAAATTGGCCTTTTAGTCTGGAATATCTGCCACAACCCGTTTATATAGTTGGTGGTGCTGTTCGTGATGGGATTTTGGGTAGAATACGGGAATATATGGATTTGGATTTCATTATCCCATTAAATGCAGTCAAGGTGGCGAAAAAGATTGCTCAACGCTATCAAGCTGGTTTTGTGTTACTTGACGCTGAAAGACAAATTGCGCGGGTAGTGTTTCCTGAAGCTACGGTTGATTTTGCTCAACAGGAGGGGGAAAGTCTAATTACTGATTTATATAGGCGAGATTTTACTATTAATGCGATCGCTTTTAATCCCCATACACAAGAAATTATTGATCCTCTTACCGGTTCTCAAGATATAGAATCTGGTATTTTACGCATGATATCACCTCTCAATCTGCAAAATGATCCTTTGCGGTTAATGCGGGCTTATCGTCAAGCTGCTCAACTTGATTTTACTATTGAACCAATTACTCAAGATACTATTCGCAGTTTAGCCACAAGTATTAACCAAGTAGCAGCGGAACGAGTACGAGTAGAGATTGGTTATTTATTGGCCAGTGGTAGAGGGACATTTTGGTTAAATACAGCTTGGAAAGATGGTGTTTTAACTAATTTATTCAAAAATGCTACTGATAAAAGTTTTATTAAGTTAAATGCAATTGATCAAGCATCTGATTTAATTAGTCAAAACTGGCAGAAACTAGGCCAAGAATTAACTAAATATGTCCGTAACACTGTCAAGACTTCTTGGCTAAGTATTGCTAAACTTGCTTGTCTTGTTGATTCAAACCCAGAAACCGCTGAAATAGAATTACAAAAACTTACCTACAGTCGGGCAGAAATTCGCGCGGTAACAACCGCATTAAGACTATTTTCAGAAATAAAAGCGGAAAATATGTCTTTGCGGAAACAGTATTTTCTGTTTCGGGAAATGGGAATTTTATTTCCGGCGGTGTTGGTATTAGCTTTGGCAAATGATATTATAGATCAAGGTACGTTTGCACAAAGTATGTTTGTTACTTATGAACCTTTAATCAAACGTTATCTTAACCCGAATGACGCGGTTGCACATCCTATTCCTTTACTCACTGGTAAAGAAATTATGACAGAGTTAAAAATTCCCGCTTCACCATTGGTAGGGGAATTATTAATGGAAGTTGGTGTTGCTCAAGCTGAAGGGAAAATTTCTACAGTAGAAGCAGCTATAGAATTGGCGAAAAATTTAGTTTAGTTCAGGTTTAAATTTGATTTGTTTAAGTTGGATGGGTTAAAGAATGGGTTTGATTTGGCAAGCTGATTTTTATCGTAGTCCGCTACAAAGTGCTGAAGGGCAAATACTATGGGAATTATTAGTTTGTGATCAAACTCGTAGTTTTGAGTATATAGCGAGTTGTCCCCAATCACAAGCTAATTCTACTTGGGTTACTCAACAATTACAATTAGCAGCTAGGGAAAATTTACCAGATATCATTCAGGTATTTCGTCCTCAGTCTTTAAGTTTAATAGAAACTGCGGGTGATAATTTAGGTATCAAGGTTGAAGCTACTCGCAGAACTTTGGCTTTAAAACAGTGGTTAGCATTAAAGCAATATCCTGTTATTGTGGATAAACCACCTCCAGTACCATTACCAGAAAATCTCTGGGGGGAAGAATGGCGTTTAGCGACCATTCTAGCTGGTGATATTGTAGATGAGTTTAGAGAACGGCCAATTCCTATTTTACAAATACCAGAATTTCTCAAACCGATAAATCTAGGTTTGGCTTCTACAGTTCCTATACCTGGTGTGATCATCTATGGTGGAAGACACTCCATGAGTTTAGCACGGTGGTTACAGAAAAGCAACCCTGTGTCATTAAACTACATGAATGGTACACCTGATGGTTTGATTTTAGAAGCTAGTTTAGCAGATAGATGGATTTTAGCAACTTTTGCAGATGACGAAGTTAGTGCTGCAGGGAAGTTATATGAAGAACGTAAACAGCTAAGTCAGGGCTTACATTTTTTGTTAGTGCAACCAGATGATTCGGGAATGACTTACAGTGGTTTATGGTTATTGCAGCAAGAAGAATAAACAGTAAAACCGTTCTATCCCGGAAACTAGACCAACAAGAACGTAGTCAAAATAACCTGTTAATTTATTTAATTTATTTAGGCTAGAAACAGATGAGCGAAATTAGTCAGCGTAGGGTTATTATCGGTGATGTACATGGACACTATCAAGGTTTGATGTTACTGCTGAAGCAAATAGAACCCGCATCAACGGATCAAATATATTTTTTGGGAGATTTAATTGATCGTGGTCCGCAAAGTGCAGAAGTAGTAGAGTTTGTTAAAGAAAATGACTACCCTTGTTTACTAGGTAATCATGAGCAGATGTTATTAGAGATTATGACTGGTAAAAATACTCAGTCAGCCAGTATGCAAGGATGGTTGTATAATGGAGGACAGGCGACAGTTGCTAGTTATCGGTCTGGGAAAATTCCCCAAGCGGATATAGATTGGTTTGAAAGTTTACCCACATATCTGGATTTAGGAGATTTTTGGTTAACTCATGCAGGTGTTGATCCTCACAAAACTGTGTCCGAACAAACACTTAATGAACTGTGTTGGATCAGGGGAGAGTTTCACAGTATGACTAAACCATATTTCCCAGATAAAACAATTGTAGCTGGTCATACTATAACTTTTACCTTACCTGGTGTTATTCCTGGTAATTTAGCCCAGGGACAGGGTTGGATAGATATTGATACTGGTGCTTATCATCCTCGTAGTGGTTGGTTAACTGGACTAGATATCACAAATAAGTTGGTTTATCAGGCTAATGTGTTTAGTCACGCAGTACGCACTCTACCATGGAAAGAGGCAATTACAATGATTGAGCCAAAGGAATTAATAGGTAGCCGTCGTCATAGGTAAAAAGCCTAATTACTGCAAAAATGCTCTAATTCTAGATTGATAGGCCAAATTATCCAAACCGTTATTTTGATTACTTGGTTGATTATTAATCTGACGCTGAAGAGAAATAACACGATCACTGGCACCTGGATGCGTACTTAAAAATGCAGGTACAGAACTACTACCCTGTAGCTTTTTCATAAAAGAAATCATAGCTGATTGAGCATAACCAGTGCGGGTAATGTTCGCTAGTCCTCTTTTATCAGCATCAAATTCGTCTTTACGACTTCGGGGAAGATTTAGTGCAAGTTGTACACCAATACCTACAGCTTTATTTCTATCTAAACCTGCTATGGTAGCAACACCACTGGTAATCGCTTGTTGTCGGATCTGTTTAATTAAATGTTTACCCTCAATATGACCCATTTCATGTGCTAATACACTAGCTAATTCTGCTTCATTATCTGCGGCTTTTAATAAACCTGTATTCACATAAATAAAACCACCAGTAGTCGCAAAAGCATTAATAGCAGCATCTTCGACTACTTGAAAAGTATAAGGGATATTTGGGCGATCGCTATTAGCTGCTAACCGTCTACCTATTTCGTTAATATAGTCATTTAATTCTGAGTTATCAGAGATTTTGACTTCTTGCTGTAATTGCTGATTCATCTGCTGACCAAGATTAACTTCTTGACGATCGGATATATTAGATAAGTTAAATATCTGTACCCCTTGAAATAAAAGCGGTAATAAATCTATAGCTTTACTTGGTAGAGGTGTACTTAAACAAACAGACAAAGCCACAATTACAGAAATTAACGGATATAAACAGCGTCCTTGCCATAAACGGTAATTTATCCGAAATCCTTGCCAGTTAATCATAATCTAGTCACATGAGATTTGTACGAGAACTTAAAATCAGAAAGACGAATTTTCCGATTAGTAAGCTGCATTTTCCACTTACAGCAGCAGTTGAGGTAAAATCCTGATTGGGTATAGTTTTATAGAAAAATTTTGTACCTCATACAGATGCAAGATGCTCTCATATCAGGTGGAAACAACTTACTACTATCATGCTTAACTATCATGTTAAACTATCCCATAACTATAACACTTATCTGCTATCAATTGCGATTCAGTGATCAAGATTGTGGATCATTTGCAAAAAACTTCTTAGTCTTGGTACAATCAATTACCTAGCTGAAAACTTAACTGAAATTTATCCAAAACTGGTTATGGCTATTTTAGATTCCAAAGGTCGCTTGTTTGGTAAAATCAATCTCCTAGACTTAGGGGCTGCACTAGTAATTTTACTAGTGATAGTAGGTATTTTTATTTTTCCCGGTACTTCCGGCTCTGTGGCTCAAGTGGGTGCGAAAACAGTACCAATTGAGGTAGATTTAGTAGTACGCGGACTTAATGTTCGTGACCCTGAACAATTATTTAAACAAGGATTCAAAAATGGTGGTAAGACTAATGTGATTATCCGCAATCAACCCTATGGACAAATTGGGATTAAATCTATTCAAGAGTTAGATAGAATGCTTACTATCCCCCAACCAGACGGTTCTGTGAAGGAATTACCAGATCCTCGCAAGAACAATTTTAGCACGGATTTTATCTTAACTTTACAAGACAAGGCCACAGTCACTAAGGATGGACCGGTTCTAGGTAATAACAAGGTAAAAATCGGTATGACTTTTGAATTGGAAGGTTTTAACTATAATTTTAATGCTTCTGTAATTGATATTCGGTTACAAGATAAATAAGATGATGGTTAGCTCTGAAATTTCCCTGATTTTATCCTCTTCTTTAGTAAAAATTTAGTAAAAAACAGCTTGCCAAAATGGCAGTATATTCACTATGTTCCGTGCCAGCTTTAAGCTGTTAATTGTTCATTTCTCTCTCTGGGATATAACAAGGTATAAAAACGATTTATAATCAAGTGGGTAAATACTGTGATACAGGCTTCTTTTTCTTGGAGACAATTCATCAAACAAATTTCGGAAATCAAGACAGGAAGCAGAGAAGGGCGGATTTTTAAACATTTCTCTGAACCTGGTTTTTTCCTGGGTTTATTAACAATAATTGTGGCTATTTTGTTATGGAATTGGCAACTATTCTTAGCGCTTATTGTTGGTATTAGTGTGATGGTATTTACTTACTTAATACCGAAATTTAATTGGCAATTACAATGGTTAGAAATACGCAAGTTAATTAGTAGTCCTAACATTCGTTTAGCTTATTCTATCGCTAGTGGTGGTGTTGCAACTGTGATCACTTACATGGCTTCAGCAATTTGGGTTGATTCCCCTAGTCCTTGGTTGGCTGCTGGTGCTATTATTCAGGGTATAGGTACATTATTGACTTTAATTTTGTTGGTGTGGCAAATATTCAGTTTTCAGGGAAGTCAACAACAAGATTATCTTGATAAGTTGTTAAGCGATTTAACAGAAACAGATGCTTTAAAACGTTTACTTGCTGTAAATAAGCTGAACAAGTTTATTTGCCGTCAGCGATTTGACACAGCATTGCAACAAGATGTAATAAAATGCTTGCAAATTTTCCTCAGTCAAGAACAAGAGGTAATAATTCGGGAAGCAGCTTTAGACTGTTTACAGAATTTAAATGGGTTACAATTACTAAAACCAATTAATGCTAAAATTATTACACCTATTTCCGTCAAAGAGAAAAGCAAAGTTGTTATAGATTAATTTAACGTTTTCAGTAGAAAGACACAAAGGCCTTGACTCTTCCTTGATTCAATTTTGCTGCAATTCTTCTTTTAAGACCTGCTGATAAATCTTAGGTAAAGAACGACTAACAGAATTAGTTTCTATACCATATCCTAAACTTGTCCAAGTCGGGGAAAGTTTTCGTAAAACGTCATTTATTTTTTGCTGACGTAATAGTGCGGGAATATCCACACCCCAAACCCGTGAGTCATTTAACCAACGATAAACTACCGTATCTTGATACTCCGCTTCAAAACTATAATTAGTCCAAAATATCTTATGTTGAGGTTTTGGGTGATAGCGGGGGGCAATTTGATGCCAAGTTGTGTTAATAATTTGATAGCGGCCAGCAGCAGTGGAACAGTTACCCGTATTTGGTCCAGTAACGATAGTCACACATTTTTCCGGGTGACGACTCAGATCATGAACTTGTTCACCACCATATAAGATAGAGTAGGGACGGTTACTATTAGCTTCACTGGCGGAAATAGTTCGCATTAATGCCCGGATATAAGGATCTCCACCGCGCATAACTAGAGGAGGCTGTTGTCTAGTAAATACAGGTTCAGGGGATAATTGAATATCCCCATAAATATACCACTGAAACAAGTACACAAATCCCAAAAGTGAGGCTAGGGGAGCAATGAGTTTTTCTACACCTTTTAGTTCAAAGCTTTTCAGAATTTAACTCCTTTCAATTAATGAAATTTGAGAAACTTTCAGTAGGCTAAGATAGCATTAGCCATATTGAAAATCATTAATATAGAAAAATAAACAAACTTGAAGATATACAAAAAACAACTTTATGGTGACAAACAACAGGGAATATCAATCTTTGGAATTACAAGAGTCTACTTCAAGTATGAATGGAAACTTATCAGCTAATGATAATGTCTTAATACAAGAGAACATAAGTCACACTAGATTTTATGGGAGTTATCAAAATTGTATGGAAATATATGCAAGCCTGGAGCAGGTAGAGGCGTATTTTAACAATCATGCTTCATGGTTTAGCCGTTGTGCAGAACCTATGAAGGTAAACCCTTTGAGTGAAAAGAGTTATGCTTTAGTTGTGGGTAAATTCGGTGCTTTTGGTTATGATGTAGAACCAAAGATTGGTTTGGAGTTATCAGCCCCTCAAGATCGAGAATACCACATTCGGACTATTCCTTTACCTGATTATCAATCTCCTGGTTATGAGGTAGATTATAAATCATTAACACGGTTAATAGATGGTGTGGATGGGATTACACGGGTCGAATGGGAATTAGATTTGGTAGTTGAGTTACACTTTCCCAAATTTATTCAGCGATTACCTCATGCTTTAATTCAGTCTACAGGCTCGCGCATTCTAAATCAAATTGTTCATCAAATTTCCCGTCGTCTCACACGCAAGGTAAAAAAAGACTTTTATCAATCTTTAAATATTCCATTTCCACTAATAAAGAAACATTGTTAATGGATAGAGACGCATTAACAATGTATGAGGAGAAATTACCCATTACCCATTACCCATTACCCATTACCCATTACCCATTACCAATGACAACCTAAGCATTAGTTAAAATTCTCTGGATAATTTCGATACCAGAGAACGCTTGCCATGCGAAAAGTCCTAAAATAGCGAAATTTAACAATATATGCGTCATTCTTGCCCAATTTGCTCCTTTTTGCATAAAAGGAGACAGAGATGCAGAAAAAGCAATTAAACCTGTCATACTTAATCCAGCTAGGAGATGAGGTCCAACAAATAATTTACCATTATTAATGTAAGTAACCGCCATACCACCAATAGAACCTGCTACCATCAAAGCTAACATGATAGAACCTATTTGGTGGTGTTTGATAGTATATCGTCCTTTAACTAGCTCTTTCTTTTCTTCACCTTGAGCATTTCTGGTACGCTGTACTTGCAAACCTAAATATGCAGCATAGAGGGAAAGCGCTAATAGTACCCACATGATAGCTGGGTGAGCAAAATTCAGCCAAAATTTTATTGTTGGAGTCAATTCAAGAGCCATATTTTTTACTTCCCTTTATTAAATCTTCATAAAACTTAGCATATTTAGCAGATATTTCTTTTCTTGACTCAGCAATTTTCCCACCTTACTGAATTAGGATATGAAAGTGAAACATTCTAGCTCCTAAACCCCTACTCTGTACGTTTTTGCGTCTAGACTGGGAAACATAATTCATATACATCTGCTAAAATAGGATATAACCAATGACAGAAAATACAGGAAATAAAGATACCACATTCCTCAAAGCTGTGAAAAGTGGGAATATCAAAGAAGTGTCCGCGCTGCTGGCTTATGGGGCGAATGTAGATACAACCGATAACCATGGAAATACGGTATTGATGTTAGCTGCGAATTTAGGTTATACGGAAATTGTGCGATCGCTCTTAGATGCTGGTGCTAATATTAACTTTTTCAGAAAAACCTATCACTTAACAGCATTAATGTTAGCTGCTAGTGCTAATCAGATAGATGTTGTCAAGCTTTTAATCTCTAAAGGAGCAAATTTTAATGCTATTAATGAAGATGGTAGTACAGCATTAATGATAGCATCACTAAAAGGTTATGTTGAAGTTGGACAAATCTTATTAGGTGCGGGTGCTGATGTAAAAATTACCGATAAAGATAATGATACCGCATTAAAACTCGCAGTTAAACACAAACATCCGGCCATGGTCAAAGTATTAACACAAAATAACAATATTGTCAATAGTCAAGATCGCGCAGGTGAGACAGTATTAATGATTGCCGCAGATTTAGGTGACTTAGAAACAGTACAAGCATTGATATCATCTGGCGCTGATGTTAACATCAAAAATGTTGATCATCAAACAGCATTATTAGCAGCTACAGCAACAGGAAATACCGATATTATAACTGCTTTATTAGATGCAGGTGCAGAAATTAATCATCAAGATCAAGAAGGAGAAACAGCGTTACATTTAGCCGTTGTGGAGGAATATATTGATGTAGTCAAAATCTTACTACAAAGAGGGGCAGATGTGCAAATTAGAAATCATTTGGGAGATACACCTTTACTAATAGCCGCATTCCAGGGATATACTGATATAGTAGCAGTTTTGCTGGCTGTCGGTGCAGATATGGAAAAGAAAAATTTTGGAGAAGTTGCACTGACATTAGCAGCGTCTCAAGGACATTTCCCAACAGTAAAATTATTACTTGATTATGGTGCAGATATTAACAAATTAGCAGATGATGGTAAAACTGCTTTAGTTAAAGCCATAACTGCAAATTATCCCGAAATATTTCAATTATTACTAGCAAAGGGAGCAAATATAAACCTACAAAACGCTTCAGGAGCAACGGCTTTAATGTGGTCTGTAGCTGAAGGTTATCGTCAAGCTGTGGAGATATTACTACAATTTGGTGCGGATGTAAATTTAAAAAATCAGGGTGGTTATACAGCTTTAATGATTGCAGAATTTAATAATTATCGGGGTATTAGCAAGATATTAAGAGAAGCTGGAGCGCGGGAATAATTTATTTAATTTATATTTAATTGAGAAATGGGAAATTGAAAAAAAGAGAAACATCAAGATGAAATATTTAAAAGGTGAAAATAAGTAAATTTACCTTTTACCTTTACCTTCTTTCTACCTTGATGTTTCCTACTGTGCTAGATGTGAATAATATATATTTTTTGATTTTGGTTTGTAGTATTAAAATTAGCATTTTATAAGTAAAAAAAACTACTTTTACCATCAATACATCCCCTTTAAGTCTGATTTTAGCCATATTTTCAATAGTTAGGAGTAACTATAAAGAAAAAATTAAAGTTTTGTCAAATAAAATTTTCAAATTATCTTCAATAATTATTTAAAATATCCCGACTCAGAGGATTTTGGAAAAGAGAAACAGTAAATACCAGGATTTACACAAAATATACCTCCCTAAACCTCTGTTTCTGCGTAACCTCTGTCCCTAGAGTGGTTGCTTATTCCGTGAATTATGTATAATTTCTATACTTTTAGATGATCTTATCGTCCGATTAAATTTCTCAAAGCAGGTGATCTCAGCAGAATAGATGAAAAAAGATTAAATAGTCGATGTTACTAAACAATAGCTCTAACTGTGATAAAATAAACCAGAAATATTGCTGCTAACTACAGCAAATGAAAACTTACTACCAAAAACGCAGGTGAAGGCAAAGCAATTATTAAACCAGGTGAGAACCCTATCATCTAGAATCTTGAGTAGCGATAAACCATTTTATCGTCGTTTTTGGTTTTGGGCCGGTTTAGGTGTAGGTGGTGGAATGATTGCTTTCCATTACATAATCTTAGAAATAGATAAAAACTTACCAAATCATTCCGCACTCAAAGCAGTAGTGCGAGAGCAAACACTGACTATTAAAGCTGCTGACGGTACTGTGTTACAACAGCAAGGTGAAGCAACTAGAGAGCAGTTGCAACTAGAACAAATACCAGATCATCTCAAAAAGGCCTTTATTGCTTCAGAAGACCGAAGATTTAATCAACACAATGGAGTTGATATCCAAGGAATTATGAGAGCGGTAATCAATAATTTGCGATCGCAAGATGTGGTAGAAGGTGGTAGTACCATTACCCAACAGGTAGCCCGCATTCTCTTCCTCAAACAAGAAAAAACCTTCTGGCGTAAACTCAAAGAAGTCCGGTTAGCCCAAAAAATAGAGCAGCAATTAACAAAAGATCAGATTCTCGAACGTTATCTAAATCTTGTATATTTAGGCTCTGGTGCTTATGGTGTGGGTGATGCAGCTTGGGTATACTTTAGTAAATCCGTAGATCAACTGACCTTATCAGAAATGGCCACCTTGGCTGGTTTAGCTCCTGCACCTAACCTCTATGCACCAGACAAAAACCTAAAAACAGCCACAGAACGGCGAAATCTGGTGTTGGCGCGGATGGCAGAAGATGGCATAATTACACCAGCACAAAAACAAGCCACTATTCAAGAAACACTAACAGTTAACAGCAACTTACCCAAACGGTGGCAGGTAGATTCCCCCTATTTTACCACCTATATTCAAAAAGAATTACCAAAGTACCTTTCCCCTGATATCTTAGCTAATGGTGGTTTGGTGATAGAAACTAGTTTAAACCCAACTTGGCAAAAAGCCGCAGAAGCCGCAGTCACAAAAATCTTGAAAAATGAAGGACGGTGGCAAAACTTTAAAGAAGCGGCTCTGGTGGCTATAGATCCTCGAAATGGGGAAATTCAAGCCATGGTGGGAGGAAAAGACTTCAGTAAAAACCAATTTAATCGCGTTACTCAGGCACAAAGACAACCAGGATCAACCTTTAAAGGATTTGTCTATGCTACAGCGATCGCAACTGGTAAAAACCCTGATGATAGCTATTTAGATGAACCTTTATCAATAGATGGTTATGAACCAAAAAACTACCATGACAACTTTTCCGGCTGGTTAAATATGAGAGATGCTCTCACCAAATCCGTAAATACAATTGCCGTGAAAGTATTAATAGATGTAGGATTTAAGCCAACCATTCAACTAGCCCATGAGATGGGAATTAAATCAGAACTAAAACCTACCTATTCTTTAGCTCTTGGTTCTAATGAAGTCAACCTATTAGAATTAACTAATGCTTATGGTACATTTGCTACCCAAGGAAATTATATAGAAGCCCACGGGATTCGTCGCATCCTTAACCGCGAAGGGAATGTCATCTGGTCTGCTAAATATGAACCTAAGCAAGTTTTAGACACTGATAGTAGCACCATTATGACTTGGATGTTACGAAATGTCGTCAGGGAGGGAACTGGGGCTGCGGCTCAGTTGGATGATAGACAAGTGGCCGGAAAAACAGGAACTTCCGACGAAGCCCGTGATTTATGGTTTATTGGTTATATTCCCCAAGTTGTCACTGGAGTATGGTTAGGGAATGATGATAATACCCCCACCTATGGTAGTAGTGGTAGCGCCGCTTATGCTTGGCATGAATTTATGAAAAAAGCAGTAGAGGGAATGCCTGTAGAAAAGTTTCCCAAGCTGCCCAAACTAGAAAACCGCAAAGGTAGTATTAAAGCCGAACCTATCAAACCTCAAAAAGTTATCCGTAGAGTGATTAATGATAATAATCAAAAATCAGATCGGGATAATACTGAAAATTCTGATTCATCAACTACAAGGAGACGCAGACGACGCTATTCTCAGTCCCAAAATACAACAGAAAACACCCCCAGACGCAGACGACGCTATTCTCAGTCCCAAGATACAACAGAAAACACCCCTAGACGCAGACGACGCTATTCTCAGCAAGAAAATAACACATCTGCCTCCTCTCGGAGAGAAAGACGATATCGCAGCAAAAAATCACGCCCTGAAAATTCATCTTCCTCAACAGAGAGTAATTCTGGAGAATCTTCACCACCACAACGTTCCTGGAGGGAAAGACTTAAACCTAATTCTTCACCAGAAAATTAATGTTATGTCTTTTAATTAAACTTAATACAGGAAAGATTTTTCCTGGGGCAGATGTAGGTGATCTGCTCAGTTTATACTTTATGAAGAAGTGTAACCTACATTAAGCGAATATCCTCATGAGTTATTTATTGCTCCAAGTTACAGCCGAAGCGACAGGAAATCACTTTCCCTTAGCTTTTACTTTGGTGTATGTAGTCGGTTTTATCGCTGCTGTCACCATTGGTTCAATTGCCTGGTACAACTCCAAACGTCCCCCAGGTTGGGAGAGTAAAGAACGTCCTAACATTGTCCCCAAGGTCGAGAAGGAATCATAGGAATTCAGGGCTTTAACCCTTATTTTGTTGGCGTAGCGTCTCAAAGAGAGCTAGTCCTCACTACCATTGAGAATATTATGCCAGTTGCGTAAGTCCTGAATAAATTAAGTAATAGGTGATCCGTAATGGGAAAAGAATATATTACCCATTACCCATTACCCATTACCTAATTCTGTACGTCAACACAACGACGGTATAGCTTTTGAATTTGCTTCAGCAGTGTAGTGTGTGCTGCTTGGTTAGCACCACTAGACTTACTTAACTCTGTCAACTGGGTCAGAAGTCTTGCTTCTTCAATGGCTATATCACCATCACTATAAATCAAGCCACTTATCGCTTCAATTAAATTATCATAGTCTTCCTGTGTTGGGTGATCGCCTAAATACTCTTTTACCCATTTATAACAGTCCTTTGGCTTCACTGGCACTAATTCATACAACCAAGGCTTAATTTCAGGATCACCAGCTAAACCCTTAGCTTGAGCTATTTCCCGCAAATATTGCCGTTCTTCCGGCTGGATTTTACCATCAATCCAAGCTGCTCCAATCAGGATTTTTACTAGGTTTTTGACATGGGAATTATTAACCATTGTTGCCTCCTCTGGTAGATTCCGGCTTTGATTAGATCTTACAATCACTGTTGATATTCACTGAGAATCCTTAGATTTTTTTAAGCGCACCATGAAAAAACCATCCATATCCCGTTGGTGAGGCCAGACCTTCAACCAACCAGGAGTAGTATGATTAAATAATTCAAAAGGGTGTGGCTCTATTTGCCAATGGGGGTTCACTGCTAAAAATTCCCAAATCACCTGCTCATTCTCCTCTGGGTGTAATGTACAAGTTGCATAAACTAAAACGCCTCCAGCCTTGACAAAAGTTGCATTATGTGATAATAATTGTTTCTGTAATTGGCAAAGTTCTTGTACTGAATCAGGGGTTTGTCGCCAACGCGCATCTGCGTGTCTGTGCATAGTTCCCAAGCCTGAACAAGGAGCATCAAGTAATACACAGTCAGCAGTTTGAGAGAATTGCGGTAAATTGCGGCTATCTCCTATATAAGTATGAATAGATTGTAAATGCAGACGTTGGGCATTTTCCTTTAATTTGCGTAGCCGAGAAGCAGTTTGATCACAAGCCCAGATTTTACCCTCATCTCCCATTAATTCCGCAATATGGGTAGTTTTTCCCCCCGGCGCTGCACAAGCATCAATTACCACATCACCAGGTTTAGGGTCAAGCAAATAACCAACTAACTGAGCGCTACTATCTTGGACAGTCCACCAACCTTCATAGAAACCGGGTAAATTTTGAATTGGTCCGTTGTTACCAATTAATCGTAAAGCTTGGGGTAAATTAGGAATAGATTTAACTAAAATACCAGCAGCTTCAAAAGTTGATTTTACCTCGTTTATAGAACTACGCAGGATATTTATTCTTAAATCAATTGTCGGGGTTTGATTCATCCAGATACACAGTTTTTCTGTTTCTTCAAAACCCAATTGTGATAACCAAACTTCAATTATCCAATTAGGAAAACTGTGTAAAATTCCCAATTTTTCTACGGGATTTTCTGGTAAAATTAAAGGTTCTGAGGACTTTTCTACAAGTCGAAGATATTGACGTAATAAACCATTTACAAAACCAGTTAAACCAGGAAAACCATTTTCTTTTGCTAATTCAACAGTGGTATTTACAGCAGCAGAAACAGGGATTCTTTCCTGATAACGCAGTTGATAGAAACCCAGATGTAGAATTGTGCGGAGGTCTTTTGGTTGTTGTTGGTTTTTCTTGGTAGCAAGTTGGTCAATGATAGCATCTAAAGTCCGTTGTCTTCTTACACTACCATAAACTAATTCTGTCATTAACCGACGATCATTGTCCGGTAACTTAAACTTTTGTAATACCCGGTCTAGAGCCACATCAGTATAAGCTCCTTTATGAACTTCTTTGAGAGCAATAAAAGCTACTTGGCGGGGGTTAATCATGAAATTAAATGAATAGGACTTACTCAAGCAGGGAACAGGGAACAGCCAACAAGACGCAAAAAACCGCGAAAAATTTGATTTTTAGGTCTTTACAAAGGATTTTAAATATGTTATCCTTATCTTGATAAGGAAGAACTATCGTAAATTATTTAATTAATAAAACAACAAAATCCCCCACTTCTCAAAGAAGTGGGGATATAGTTCAAAATCAAGCCTTACAGCATGGGTACAAACTGAGACTTATCAGGTACTTCCGCGTACTCAGCTACGATTTGTCTAAGTTCGTCACCATTAATGGTTTCTTTTTCAATCAACAAATCAACTAGACGATCTGCAAGACTACGATGATCACGCATGATCTTCTTAGCGTTAGCATAGCATTCTTCCACAATCATTCTGACTTGTGCATCAATGCGACAAGCGATTGACTCGGAATACTCGGAACGGGTTGTCCAATCACGACCCAGGAACACCTCACCCTGTTGGCTTTCCAGAGATAAAGGACCTAGATCAGACATTCCGAACCGTGTTACCATTTGTCGAGCCATTCCTGATAACTGCTGTAAGTCTCCACCAGCACCAGTTGTCACTTCGGCTGCTCCAAAAATTACTTCTTCCGCAGCCCGACCACCTAAAGCCCCGGTAATTCTGGCCTTTAGCTGAGAACGACTAATTAAACCTTGTTCTTCATTAGGCATAAACCAAGTTAAACCCTGGGCCTGTCCTCTGGGAATCAAAGTCACCTTTTGCACAGGGTCATGGTCTTTAAGTAAAGTCCCCACCAAAGCGTGTCCAATTTCATGGTAAGCAATCAACCGCTTACTCTTGCTGTCTACCAGGGGAGTACCTTCCATACCCGCAACTACCCGGTCCACAGCATCATCAATTTCCGCTAAAGTGATACCCTCTTTGCGTCTTCTAGCAGTGAGAATAGCCGCTTCATTGAGCAGATTAGCTAAATCTGCACCGGTAAATCCTGGAGTTCGACGCGCGATCGCTTCCAAGGACACGCTATCATCCAACTTCTTATTTCTAGCATGAACCTGTAATACTTCCAAACGGCCTTTAATGTCTGGAGCATCTACCGTTACTTGTCTATCGAAACGACCTGGGCGCAACAAAGCCGCATCTAGGACATCAGGACGGTTGGTAGCAGCAATAATAATAATGCCAGTATTGCCTTCAAAACCATCCATTTCCGTTAATAATTGATTAAGGGTTTGTTCCCTTTCATCATTACCACCACCAATACCAGCGCCCCGTTGACGACCCACAGCGTCAATTTCATCAATAAAGATAATACAGGGAGCGTTATCTTTCGCTTTCTTAAACAAGTCACGGACACGGGAAGCACCCACACCCACGAACATTTCTACAAATTCCGAACCGGAAATACTGAAAAAAGGAACACCAGCTTCACCAGCGATCGCTTTAGCGAGTAAAGTTTTACCAGTTCCCGGAGGTCCAACTAATAGTACACCCTTGGGAATCCGAGCGCCAACAGCCGTAAATTTTTCAGGTTGTTTCAGGAAAGTGACAACCTCTTGTAATTCTTCCTTTGCTTCTTCAATTCCCGCCACATCATCGAATTTTACCCCAGTTTTCGCCTCCATTTGGAAACGAGCGCGGGATTTGCCAAAATTCATCGCTTGTCCAGGACCACCGGGAAGATTATTAGAACGCCGGAACAAAAAGAAAAGTCCAGTAATCAATAAAACCGGGAAAATCAAATTACTCAAAAGTCCCCAAATTGCCCCATTATTTCGCATTGGATGGGCATCAAAACTTACTTCCTTCTGTTTCAGCTTTTGGATCAATTCTGGAGCGTTCACGGGCAAATCTACCCGCCAGAGTTGAGTGCGATTTTCGATGTCTTGGTCATTGGCCTCAATAATTGCGGTTCTCCCACCATCGTAAAGATCCACATTAATCACACGATCTGCGTCCAAATATTCCAGAAAGCGACCGTAGGTCATGCGGGTATTGGCCGCATTTTTACTCATGTCCGCAGAATTGCCTGTAAAAGTGCCTTGCCAGAAGAAAAAGCCAATTACTAAGGCCAGCACGGACCAAAGTGCTACGATTCTCCAAGAAAATTTCATCTTTAATTTGCCTCTAGATACTAATATGACTGCTTTTGTAACGGATGTTTATAAATCCATTTTGTAATTTGAGCCATAAAACGTCGGTTTGCTTATGGCAGATTCATGAAGTTTGTCTAGAATCTTAATTAAATTTAACCTAATTCTCATAGTAATACCAATTAAAAATTAAAAATTAAAAGTTAAATATTCCCAAAATCATACCCAGTAAGGATTTGGGGCTAATTTATATTTTGCTATCTCTATTACTAATTTTATGCTGGACTGCACAGGATTACCAAATTCATTTATATTATTTATGCTTCAAAGCTAAATATAACGCAGAGGTTATGGAGTATGAACCACGAATAAACGAAGAAGCGAAGGTAAGAGTTTTTAGGGACTTCCAATTAAAAAAATACCCAAAAATTTCTTGTGGTGCGGGACGAATTGCCCGCTAATCATCAAGGACGGCCAGGATGCCCATCCCACAAAATTGGGTAATTTATTTTTTGGTGTTCCCTTAACAGTATTTTTTACTATAATCTATTGACTTTTGTACATTTTTGTGCGATTTACTTAAATAGTAAGTAAGTTAGCAAAATAAATACAAATGAAAACATATAAAATTATTACTTTGGGTGCATCAGGATCAGGAAAAACTGTATTTCTAGCAAGTATGTTTAAGGCACTAGGAATTCAAGCAGATTATGGTTTCTACCTTCATGTTAAAAATCCCAGACAGCAAAAATTACTCAATACTATTTATACAGAAATAATTGCTGGAGATATTTGGCCTAAAGGAACAAGATACAGTGAGATATCTGAGTGGACGTATATTTGTCGTGTTAAAAATCCTGACGATCTTAAATACTATGATGTCTGTGAGTTTGTCTATTTTGACTATGCTGGAGGAAGACTCACTGATGTTAATGAAGAAGACACAGAGTTTCAAGATATCATTAAGCAATCTGATGCTCTTTTAGGTCTTATTGATGGAAAAAAAATCCAAGCTTTAATGGATAATGGCGACAAATCAGATATTGATTCGTTTCTTAATAAAGATTTACCTAACATTATTAAATGGATGTCAACTTGTCAAGTTCCAATTCATTTTGTGATTAGTAAATGGGACTTACTTGAAAAAACGTTTTCTTTAAAACAGATACGGGATCGCCTTCTCGAAATTCCTGAATTTCAAATGTTAGTCCACAAACGCAATATAGCAAATTCTCCGGTTCGACTTATTCCAGTTAGTTCTGTTGGTTCAAATTTTGCAAATCTTGAATCTGATGGAAGTATGAAAAAAATACTTGGTGCAATTCCTAAGCCTTTTCAAGTTGAAGTACCTATTTCTTGTGTTTTTCCAGATGGAATGAAAGCGCAACTTAGTGAACTATTACAGAAAAGAGAACAGATGGAAAATCGAAAAATAGGCGAACAAAATCCATTATTACAATTTATGCAAACTGCTGGCAGTTTTGTTGTTGATGTTATTTTAGAACAAATGTTAGATCAATATTTACCTGGTGAGCTTAAAATTGCTAAACCATTACTAAATAAATTAGATGATTTATTTTTTTCTCAAGCACGAATAAAAAACCAAGAAAATCTTGATAAATTGCGCGCTGAGAGAGATAGTTCTCTTAAAATAGTAACAGATGACGCAACAGCTTTAACTCATGCAATTGATAGCTTTTTATATATTCAAGATAAACTTGAATTAGACTTTCCTGAATCTGAACTTATTCTCCAATAATCGAATCGAAAATTAATTTTCATGCATAACTATAAAATTATCACTTTAGGAACATCTGGTGCCGGTAAAACTGTATTTTTAGGAAGTCTGTTTAAACAGTTATCAACCCAAGGTGAAGAGGGTTTTTTTCTAAAAGTAGCCGACATTAAAAAGGAACAAAAGCTCAGAAAGATTTACACAGAAATAAGTGCTGGAGATATTTGGCCTGATGGAACGAGAGATGTTACTGATTGGACTTTTACTTGTTGTGTCAAGAATTCCAATTTAGATAACTATCCAGTTTGTCAGTTTACCTATATTGACTATAAAGGAGGACTCCTTACAGATATAGATGAAGAAGATGACAGCACTATTTTGGATGTTCAAGAAGAAGTTAGTAAAGCTGATGCAGTTTTGGCAATTATAGATGGTTTCAAAGTTTATCAGTTTATGGAGGATCAGAGTCAAAATAATGAGGATAGATCACTATGGTCAAATAAGGATAGATCGCTATGGTTACATACGGATTTGCCTAGCATAATGCAACTAGTAGACAATTGTGGCAAGAACACTCCAGTTCACTTTATTATTAGTAAATGGGATTTGCTTGAAAATCGCTACAATTTATCAGAAGTGCGAAATTGCCTGTTAGCTAAAGTTCAAGAGTTTAAGGATGTGGTTGATAGTAGACAAAAAGCAGGCTGCCCAATACGCATAATTCCTGTCAGTTCTGTTGGTAGTAAATTCGCAACTCTCCAACCGGATGGTTCAATGAAAAAGAATCCTGATGTTATTCCTAAACCATTCCATGTAGAAATTCCTCTTGTTTATGTTTTAATTGATAGAGTGAAAGCCTATATTAACTCTTTAGAACCAGATAAAGAATACATTCAAGAATCAGATAGATTTAAAGATAGTTTTGATGTTTTGACCAGACTAATTCAGTCTTTTTTAAATAAAGAAGCTGGAATGCTACTTCGAGATAAAAAAGAACGACTGAGGGAAGTCAAAAATGATTTAACAGCACTCAATTACTTAGTTGGTGTTTTTTTAGAGCATCTTGAGAAATTTGAGAAAGATTTCCCTGAAGCTAATCTAAGTGGAGAAATTCTTTTTTCTTCTCCAAATCCATCTGTAACACCTCCTCCGACTACTCGATCAAAGGCATCTCTAACTCGTACTCTGATTGGACATAAAAGGATGGTGCTTTCCGTTGGTTTCACGTCCGATAGTCAAATTATTTTTAGTTCCAGTCACGATAAAAGTATTCGATTTTGGCAAATTGCATCAGGAAAATTAAAAGGAATTGTTAATGAAACATCAGGACTTGTACTGGCAAGTCTTAGTAAAGATGGACAACTATTATTTACCACCAGTGAAGATAAAAGCATTAAGATATGGAATGCTAATACAGGAAAACGCTTATATAATCCGTTGAAGGGTCATTTGGATAGAATTAATGCCTTAATAGTTAGTCCCGATGGACGAACGCTCATCAGTGGTAGTCAGGATAAAACTGTGAAGGTTTGGAAATTGGAAACTGATAGGGGTCAAATAATTCACACATTAATGGGACATAACGGCTTTGTTTATACACTCGCCGTTTCTCCTGATTGGCGTATTGTAGCCAGTGGTAGCAGCGACAAGACAGTATTTTTGTGGGATCTTGAGAATGGCAAACTACTCTATTCCTTAGATAAGCATCCTGGCTTTGTTCGCGCTCTGGTTTTTAGCCCCGATGGACAAACACTAATTAGCGGAGGTTATGGTAACAATTTGTATATATGGGACTGGAAAATCCGCAAGTTGCTGTATAGTTTGGAAAGCCACGATGGATCGATTATGTCGCTCGCTATTAGCTCAGATAGTCAGATTATTGCTAGTGGGGGTGAGGATCGTACAATCAAACTTTGGGATTTATCAACCGGAACTCTATTGGATACTTTGACTGGGCATAATGGTATAGTTAAGACTCTAGCTTTTAGTCCAGATAATCAAAAATTAGCTAGTGGTTCTGAAGACAACACTATCAAAATTTGGCAAATTGTGTAAATTATTAGTTTAAGTAAACTTATGAAGTCTAACAATGTTCCTAATTATTTAACTCAAGCGATTTTATTAACTATATTCTGCTGTCTCCCATTTGGGATTGTAGCAATTGTTTACGCCGCTCAAGTTGATACAAAATTACAAGCAGGAGACTTTGAAGGCGCAATTATAGCATCAGATAATGCTAAGAAATGGTGCTGGATTTCTTTTGTAGCCGGAATTTTGTTCTTAATATTGTATGTTGTTTTGATGATAGCAAGTCAACCATAATTACAATGACTATTATTATTCATTCACAAGAGTTATATGCTATTGAGAAATCTTGCCTCCCAGCCCTTGTCTACTCTAGATAAAAGACGATTGAAAGTAGCTATTTTATCAGTAATTATTCTGATTTTAGCCATTATTCTATACTGCTTTAATCCTTCCATACCGGGGCGACTTTATCCACCTAGCCCATTTCGCACTTTAACTGGTTTTTATTGTCCGGGCTGTGGAACACTGCGGGGAATTCATAAGTTACTTCATGGTCATCTTTGGACGGCTTTTAGTCTAAATCCTCTGATGGTATTATCATTACCTTACCTTTTCTACTCCTATGTTTGCTACAGTTTGCCTGCATTTACAGGGCGTAAACTTACCCAAATTTTCATCAAGCCTACTTGGATTTGGTGGACACTAAAAATCATTTTGGCTTATTGGATTTTGCGGAACATTCCCTTCCCACCGTTTTCTTGGCTTGCTCCATGATTAGCCATATTTGGGTTTCGGCATTTTCAGCAATGCAATTTTTGTGAAATCTTTTTATTTAACGAGGTTTTTGCATATTTATTACTAACAAAATATTTGCAATATTTTTGTTAGTAATAAGATATTTCAGACATTAAAATATTGCAAACATTAAGTATATCTGTATTTTCAAATTACGGGATTATTTTTTGTTTTCACTTTTAAAGAAACAAGGTTAGACTAGGTTATAGGAAAAATGTAGTATTCTGAAAGCTGAAAGTATTTCAGCGTAAGTATCAGCATTTTGATTTTTTATTTCTATCTATTTGGAGTATAGCAGTATGATTGTTGAAGCTTGGCATTTTTTAGTAAGCCGAAATCGCTATCTAGATTACAGAACAGTAGTAGCTCCTGATTTTATCTGTAAATCTAAGATTTCTAATTTATTGGCTAGAGTAGCTGAGGGAGATTTAACAGAACCAAAAAGAGGATTAATTAGACAAATTACTGGTTCAAAAGCTGGAGACTTTACTATAGTTTTTCGAGTTATTAAGGCAACGGAAAAATGTCTAAACCCTGAAAAAGAAAATGATATATTGAAGGATCAATTTGGTAGAGAAATATATTTAATTGAGGGTATTGTTATTAAGGGAATTCGGAGCAAAAAAGATTGTTTTGTTGCTGATCAAGATATTGAAGAAGCTCATAATTTGTTAATGGAAGCGTATAGGCAATTTTTGGATCATAGAGAACCAAATTCAGCAATGCCTTCACATAGATTTTCCTTAAGTATGAACAATTCTAGTAGTTATTTACAACTAGAAGAATTAGAACCCTTCCAAATTAGTTCTAAAGAGCAAAGCCTAGCTAATACTAAACCAAAAGTTAATTTAGTTGTTTTTTTAGTTCCCATCATAGTGATACTGATTATTGCTATTTGGGTAACCATCATAGGATATTCATTTGGAAACAGTATTACAGATGGATGTACTACTATCCAAGAAGTCAATATACCATTTAAGAGAGAAGATAAAATTGATTCTATTATCGATGATAGACAAAAACAATGGCAACAACAATATCCCGAAGCTCAAATATTTCTCAACGGTTCATTGAAAGTAGAAAACTCGAAGAAATGGAAATTTCTAAACCAAAGAGAACAATTAGTAAACAAAAATACTGAATATACTATTATTCTAAACAAAGATAATAGCTTGCAAATGCAATATCATCCTCTTGACTTAGCGATCATTCAACTTCGCAACCAAAAAGTCGTTGATGAAACTACTATTCAGGCAAAAATTATTAATCAAAAGGAATGTATACCCCGTCCATATTGAAAACTGGAGATTTTTCCAACTCAATTTTGATATCCGTAGGTAAAGCATTTTGCAGCTTTTCAAATATCAGCAGAGGTTCAGAGTGGGAGAAGAACACACCATCAGTATCACTTTCAACCTGGATACCTCCCGCTTTTTCAATCACATCAATCATGAAT
>LJOT01000248.1 GCA_001672075.1 Anabaena sp. CRKS33 | reverse complement strand
TATTTCAGAGATGTCTATTGATTAATAACTAATCCAATCACTCCAACTACCAGCGTAAAGTTTAGCGGTAGAAATTCCAGCTATTGCTAAAGAAAGTAGATTTACACAAGCTGTAATACCAGAACCACAATAAACTAAAATTTCTTTAGTTGTATCTATATTTTCCCAGCGTTGACATTGTTGTAGTTGAGGAAGTATAACACCGGAAGGGTCAGTTACTTCTTGCCAAGGATAATTAACAGCGCCGGGAATATGTCCAGCAATTTTATCAATTGGTTCTTTTTCTCCTCGATAACGTTCTCCTTCTCTAGAATCTATTAAGATTACATTTGGACTATTTTGGCAATTTTTAACATAAGCAAAATCTACGACTTGATCTTTTTGTAATTTGGGAATAAATATTCCTTTTTCAGAAACAGGAATGACATTTGTAACTGTATAACCTGCATTTTTCCAACCGGAAAAACCACCATCTAAAACAGCTACTTGTTCATGTCCTAAATACTGTAATAACCACCATAAACGAGAAGCAAAAGCTAAACGAGAATCATCATAAGCTATTACTAAAGTTTTTTGAGAATTTATACCAATTGCTGCTAATTTTTCCGCTAATTCTATAGTATTGGGTAAAGGATGTCTTCCTCCATGTTCTTTTACAGAACTAGACAAATCTTGATTTAAGTCTAAATAGTGAGCATTGGGGATATGATTGGTATGATATTGCTGTCTTCCTAATTGTGAATCAGCTAAAGAAAACCGACAATCAATAATTACAACATTAGGATTGTGAAGATGATCAAATAGCCATTGTGGAGAAACAGTGAATTGATTTATCATGATCATAGATAATGGGTAATGAGTAATTGACAACTGACTTTTTTCTTGATAAAATGTCGAATTTAGAAGATTTTACACCACAACAAACACAAGATGGTTCTTTTACCTTCTTTTCTAGAGAATTTAACCAAGCTTTTCACAGTCACTATGGAGCAAAACAGGAGAGTTTGCTCAAGTTTGTGATTCCTACTCAATTACCAATATTAGCAAAGACGGGATTTGTGCGGTTATTGGATATTTGTTATGGTTTAGGATATAACACAGCAGCGGCTTTACAGACAATTTGGGAAATAAATCCTCATTGTCATGTAGAAGTGATAGGCTTAGAAATAAATCCCGCAGTCCCCATAGCAGCAATTACCAATCAGTTATTTGATGGTTGGGACGAAAAATATATAAAACATATAAAAGTTTTAACTCAAATAGCTTTTGAGCATGAAGTCAAAATAGATCATCTTCAAGCTACCTTACTCATTGGTGATGCTAGAAGCTTGATTTCACAAGTATATGAATCCGGTTTTCAAGCGGACGCAATTTTTCTTGACCCTTTTTCACCCCCCCAATGTCCGCAATTATGGACTGTGGAATTTATCAAAAAAGTATCAGAGTGTTTAGATAAAAATGGATTAGTTGCTACTTATTCCTGTGCGGGGGCTGTACGGACTGCGCTGTTAACTGCTGGGTTGGTTGTAGGTTCGACTTCACCAGTAGGAAGACGCACCCCAGGGACGATAGCAGGATATCATGAACATGAGGAAAAATCAAGTCAATCATCTTTTTTGGCTCTTTCCCCAGCAGAAAAAGAATATTTACTAACTCGTGCTGCTATTCCTTACCGAGATCCTACTTTAAGGGATTCTGCGGAGGATATACTAAACCGACGACAACAAGAAGTACAAGCTTCTTCTCTAGAATCAACTTCACAATGGCGCAAAAGATGGTTTAAATCGGGAAATAATAAATAATCATGACAGAAAATATTAGTATAAAAAATAGTGTCAGTAATGTGATAATAGTATTAGTAGAACCAGCAGGTCCGTTGAATGTAGGTTCAGTGGCCAGGGTGATGAAAAACTTTGGCTTGTCTAAATTAATATTAGTCAATCCCCAATGCGATCGCTCATGTTTTGATGCTATAAAAATGGCAGTTCATGGTCAAGATATTTTAGCATCTGCGGTGATAGTAGACACATTACCAGAAGCGTTGCAGGGCTGCGTTCGTGCCATTGCTACCATTGGTCGGGACTACAGTGGAGAAATACCTTTAGAAAACCCGGGCACGGCTTTACCTTGGTTATTAGAAACACCAGAAAAGCCCGTAGCTTTGATTTTCGGAAGGGAAGACAGGGGGTTAACCAATGAAGAATTAAATTATGCCCATAAATTAGTGTTCATTCCCACTAGTCCAGAATATCCATCTTTGAATTTAGCGGCTGCGGTTACTATTTGTTGTTACGAATTGTCACAATCTAGTAGTCTATTTATAGATGATAATAAAAGCACTGTAGAAATTGCTCCCTTAGATGCTGTGGAGGCATATTATCAAGAATTGGAATCCTTGCTGCTGGCCATAGGTTATCTTTATCCCCATACCGCAGCTAGTCGCATGGAAAAATTCCGCCATTTATATAACCGCGCTTACTTACAAACTGTGGAGGTGGGGATGTTGCGGGGGATTTTACGACAGGTAGAATGGGCAATTAATAGGACAAAATAATGGAAACCTTTATCCGCGGCCTGGGTGATTATCAGCCCAGTAATTACTCAAAAAGATAAATAAAGATAAATATAGTGTAAACTAGATACAAAAATCCTACTTAGTCATAGACAGTAAACTAAGTATCACGGTGCATCAATTAACAATCTGGGTCGAAGGTGACAAGGAGTACCTATGTCAGAATCAAGTAACAAACTGATACCTATATCACGGGGACAGCCAGTACAGCGTCGCCGGCGTAAACGTACAGTCCCAAAGACAGGACAAAAAAAAAGCAGTCAGCAGCCAGTTTCTATCCCAAGAGAAGGGGGAAAAGTAGCACGTCTAGATAATCATATCAGTCCGGGTCTGATCTCGTCTGGGGGGCGAAAACCAGCAGCACAGGTGATGATGTATCCAGGAGTGAAAACTGTACCTCCGGTCAAGAAAAATACTCAAGTTTCCCAAGGGGGAACTGTGAGGTTAAGGACTGTACCCATAGAAAAGTCAAAAATAGGCAGAAAAGGATCACGCAAGACTAGGTTAAAACCCATGGCCAAAGTCATGTTATATGCCTTGCGCTTTTTGATAGTTGGGGTAGGCATTGGTGCGATTGTTGGTACTTTGTTGTCAGTTCTAGACCCTGCTAGTCGCATTAATTCAGTGGCGGTATTATCTCAATCTTCAGCACCTCAAAAAGTACCTGATTCTGCTAAAACGGGTTTATATATGTCCCAGGAAATTACCCCTTTAAAAAATACTCTGCAAAGCCTCGCTGCTGCTAATTCTGACTTAACGCCGGGGGTATTTTTATTAGACTTAGATAATGGTGCTTATGTAGATATTAATGGTAATACGAGTTTTCCGGCCGCTAGTACAATTAAAATCCCGATTTTGATGGCTTTTTTCCAGGATGTAGATGCGGGTAAAATCCGTTTAGATGAAATGTTGACCCTGGAAAAGGAAATGATTGTCGGTGGTTCGGGAAATCTACAATATCAAGCTCCGGGTGGCAAGTACACGGCTCTTGATCTGGCGACAAAAATGATTACAATTAGCGATAACACCGCGACAAATATGTTAGTTGCTAAATTGGGGGGACAAGAGACTTTAAATGGGCGTTTTCGCAGTTGGGGACTAACAACAACAATGATTCGTAGTCCTCTCCCAGATTTACAAGGGACTAATACCACCAGTCCGCGAGAATTGGGGAATTTAATCTCTATGGTCAATCAAGGTAATGTCGTGACTATGCGATCGCGTGATTTAATGCTTAATATTATGAGCCGAACGGAAAGAGATAATCTTTTACCTGCTGGTTTAGGAAAAGGCGCAAATGCGTACCACAAAACTGGTGATATTGGTACAATGTTAGCAGATGCGGGTTTGATTGATGTGCCGACGGGTAAGCGTTATATTGCGGCTATTATGGTACAACGTCCAAATAATGATCCTCGTGCTGCAAAATTAATTAGTTCTATTTCCAGTTCTGCTTATCAATACTTCAGCCAAGCTACAGTACAACCTAGTAATTTTACTAATAATCAGCCTAATCAACCTGTTCCTAATTATCAAGTACCGATTCAACCTATTCAACCCGTTCAGCCTGTTCAGCCTGTTCAGCCTTTTATTCAAGCCCCGATGATCAATCCAAACGTACCGAATGGAATGGTTAATAATGTGCCTATGGGTACTTATCAAGCCCCGATGATCACCCCCCAATATTATCCACAACAATAGACAAAAGAAAGAGGATATAGCGATAGCGAATCCTGTCTAATGAAGTACACAGTAATTTATTCCCTGTCACCTATTCCCTGTCACCTGTCGCCTGTCACCTGTCGCCTGTCACCTATTCCCTGTCACCTGTCACCTATTCCCTGTTCCCTGTTCCCTGTCACCTGTCACCTGTCACCTGTCACCTGTCACCTGTCACCTATTCCCTGTTCCCTATTCCCTGTTCCCTGTTCCCTGTCACCTGTCACCTATTCCCTGTTCCCTATTCCCTGTTCCCTGTCACCTGTCACCTATTCCCTTACAGTTTTTGATATCGCATTCCCGGAAGTTGGGTAACTAAACCCATAAGTTCTAACTGTAATAAAGAACTGGAAACTATTGCAGCATTCATACCTGTTTTTTGAATGATAAAATCAAAAGATAAAGCATCAATAGCTAAAGTATTTATTACCTGTTGTAATTCCGGTGCTAAATTAGGTATAGGAGGAGATTTAACTGGAGGTGTTTCTATTTCTATATCTATTTGGGGAATTGCTCCCAACATGATTAATAATTCATTAAGTTCATGATTAATTAAACCCGCACCTTGACTAATTAATTTTAAACAACCTTGTGATGGTTGATCATCAATTCTTCCCGGTAACGCATAAACATCTCGATTAAATTCATTAGCATAGGTAGCTGTAATTAAAGCACCAGATTTTAGAGGCGCTTCCATAACTAATACCGCACGACTCAAACCAGCAATAATTCGATTTCGACGGGGAAAATGGGTGCGGTTCGGTGGCGTTTTTGCAGGATATTCACTAATTACTATCCCAGATTTCAAAATCTGTTGATATAAATCTCGATTTTTATGGGGATAAATAACATCTACACCTGTTCCCATAACTGCTATTGTTCTTCCTCCCGCTTTCAATGCTGCTGAATGACTTTCGGTGTCTATTCCCTCGGCCATACCAGAAACAACGGTAAAACCATTTTTGGCTAATGCGGTACTAATTTGACGAGTCCATTTAATTCCATATTCTGTGGGTTGACGAGTTCCCACAATTCCTACCAGGGGTTTTTGTCCTGAATTTTCCTGTAAATCAATTTCACCTCGATAATACAACAGTGGGGGTGGAGTGAGAATTTCTCGCAATAGTTGGGGATATTCTGGGTCTGCTGGTGTCCAAAAATGGGGGTTTATTTGTTGGTGTTGGGTAAGTAGTTGTTCGGGGTTTAAACGGGATTTTTGTTGAACAACTTTTTCTAAGGTCTGAATTCCAAAACCTTCAACTTTTCGCAATTCTCCAGGACTGGCTTTCCAAGCTGTTTCTAGGTTACTAAAATGTTGTTTTAATCTTTGTATTAGTATTGGACCAATACCGGAAATTTGTGACCAAGCTAACCAGTATTTACGTTCTTCTATATTTGACATTTTTGCATATTTAACCTTT